>ONJV01000067.1 GCA_900318215.1 uncultured Veillonellaceae bacterium | reverse complement strand
AGTGCTTGAAGTGCCGCATGCATTTCAGCCGGAACTATTACAGACGTAAAAAATGACGCCCGCGTTGGAAGCACGGACGCCATTCGAAAGGAAATTTGTCGTAAGTTCATTCTAGCAGATTCAGGAGGTTTTGCCAAATGGATAGATATTTCCGCGTTGAGGGGAAGCTGGTTTTCCATTATTCCTGCGTCATTCCAGCAAAAAACGAAAACAACGCTTGCTTTATGGCGGCAGAGCATGCAAAGGGGTGGTTCAACATGGACGATGCTGAAATCGAGGGAGAAGAAGTTGATTATCTCGGAGACTTCGGAAGCTTGGAGGAGGCAAAGCAGTATGAAGGACGCTGACACGAAGCTCTACATGCGGCAGGTGACGTTCACGATCACCGGCGCGGACAGGGATGAGGTACGGCGCGAAGCCGCCATCCTCGAAAACCGCGGGCCGCATCGGATGACGAATATCTCCGTTTCGAGCACGAAGGAAAAACTCGTGGAGCGAGGGGAGGATTAAGCATTGGACATCAACATCAGATTCAGCGCGGACGACCGCCTGCTCAACAGCCTGGATTACCTTAGCGGCTGGATGTGCGCTCTGTACAAGCTCGTGAAGCAGCAGGAGCCTAAGAGGCTGTTTCCACCGACTGGCCTGCCGACGCTTGAGCCGGAAGAACGGGCGAAGCTCGACGAAATGGTCGGGAAAGTGCTCGATGACGCAAAGGAAAAGCCCGTTGCGGCTTCCAGCGCTTCGCCTGTGGCCATTCCAAAGCCGGACGCGAAGACTTCATCGGAGCCAGCGAAAAACGAGGCTCCCGCGAAGCCTGCGGAGGAAGCGCCGGCAGAAAGCGCCAAGAAGGCAGAAAAGGAACGTCGCGCGGAAGTCAAGCGCATCGCGGGCAATGCGGCGCGCAACGGCAAGTCCGACGAAGTCAAGGAGCTCATCGCGAGGTATGGCGTGCATAAGCTCTCCGACATCCCTATCGACAAGCTCGACGCCTTCGCCGAGGAGGTGAGCAAGCTCTAATGCCTGATGTACATGCCGTCTTGTCGGCGTCCGGCTCGAAGCGCTGGCTCTCTTGCCCGCCGTCAGCAAGGCTCGAACAGAAATTCCCGGAAAAGGAAGAAAAGGACTTCGCCGCGGAGGGAACCTACGCGCACAGCATGGCCGAATACATCCTCACGCGGTTCATCAAAGGTGAGCCCGAAAACCTGTCACTCTTCGACAACGAAAGCCCGTTTTACTCGGCAGAAATGGTCGATTACGTCCGCGAATACACGGACGCCTGCGAGGAAAAGATCATGCAGGCACGGGCAACGGATGAAGGCTCTATCGCGATGGTAGAGCAGCGGCTGGACTTCAGCGAGTTCGTTCCCCACGGTTTTGGCACAGGAGATTGCGTCATCATCAGCGACGGCTTGCTCGAAATCGTAGACCTCAAGTATGGCAAAGGCGTGAAGGTCGAAGCGGAAGGGAACACGCAGCTGCAACTGTATGCGCTCGGAGCGATTTCCGCGTTCTCGCCGGTCTACGACTTCGACAAGGTCCGCATGACCATCGTCCAGCCGCGCAATGGCGGCATCAGCGAACAGACGAAGACCGTGGAGGAACTGCTTGCCTGGGGCGAAAGCGTGAAGCCCATCGCGAAGCTCGCAATAGAGGGAAAGGGCGATTTCAAGGCAGGAGAGCACTGCCGTTTCTGCCGCGCGGCTCCGCGATGCAAGGCGCTCGCCGATTACAACATGGAGCTTGCTAAGCTGGAATTCAAGGACATCGACCTCTTGACCGATGAAGAAGTCGCCGACGTACTTTCCCGCGTTGATGATCTCAAGCATTACGCGGACATGATTGCCCGCTATGCCCTCCAGGAAGCTCTCTCAGGCCAGAAAAAGTGGCCAGGCTATAAGTTAGTCGCAGGAAGAAGCCGACGCGTCTACAAGGACGCTGGGGCGGCGGGAAAGGCACTTCTTGCCGCTGGATATTCTGAAGACAAGATTTACAAGAAAGAGCTCCTCGGCGTCACTGACATGACGAAGCTCTTGACGCGCAAGAAGTTCGACGAGCTTCTTGGCGATTACATCGAAAAGCCGATGGGAAAGCCTACGCTCGTCCCGTCGTCTGATAAAAGGCCGGAATACAATCCTGCCGCAAAAGATTTCACTGATTTAGACAAGGAGAATGAAAAATGAACATCTGCCTGAAAAACGTCCGCATCTCTTATGCCCATCTCTTCGAGCCGGAGCCCATCATGGGGCAGGGCGAACCGAAGTACAGCGTCTCCATCCTCATCCCGAAAAGCGACAAGGAGAACGTCGAGAAGCTGAACGCTGCCATCAAGGACGCAAAGGAATCTGACAAGCTGAAAGGCGCAAAGAAGATTGATTCGCCTGTCCATGATGGCGATACCGACAAAGGAGACGACCCCGTCTATGCTGGCTGCTATTACCTCAATGCGAAGGCCAACGAGAACCATCCGCCGCAGATTGTTGACCGCCATGTAAACCCCATCATGGACAAGAACGAAGTCTACAGCGGCTGCTACTGCAACATCATGGTCAACACCTACGCCTACAGCTTCAACGGCCACAACGGCATCGGCGTTGGCCTGGGGAACGTTCAAAAGGTCAAGGATGGGGAACACCTTGGCGGCGGTTCCTCGAAGCCAGAGGATGATTTCAGCGACCTCGGCGACGAAGATTTCCTGAACTGATATGAAGGTGCTGGGCATCGATCTTGAGACGCGGAACAAGGAGGACATCAAGAAGGTCGGCGGCTATCGCTACGCCGAGAACTGCGAAATCTTGTTGTTCGCCTATGCGTATGACGAGGACCCGGTACAAGTCATTGATATGGCAAGCGGGGAAGAGATTCCCCGCTTTGTTATATCAGACGTGCTGGACAACCCCGACGTGCTCAAGGTTGCTTACAACGCACAGTTTGAGCGGACTGTGTTATCGAATTATTTCCGCTCGAAAGGAATGCTGACGGGATGGCTGGATGCGCATCAATGGCTTTGCACAATGGTGCTCGGCATGACGCTCGGGCTTCCGGCAGGGCTGGATGCCCTCGGAAAAGTCCTTGGACTTTCGGAGGACAAGGCTAAGATGGCCATCGGCAAGAAGCTCATCCAGAAGTTCTGCAAGCCCGACCGAAAGGGAAACTTCGTCCTGCCGAGCGAAGCGCCGGAAGACTGGAAGACCTTCATCGAGTACAACCGCCGCGACGTGGAAACGGAGCGCACGCTTCGCAAGATGATGTGGAAATACGTCCCCAGCCCGACGGAGCGCAAGCTGTGGGCGCTCGACCAGCGCATCAACGACCGCGGCGTACACATTGACCAAAAGCTCGCGAAGAACGCCATCGCCATCGACACGGAGTGCCGGGACGAAGTCATGGAGGAAGCCCGCGAGCTGACAGGGTTACAGAATCCATCCAGCAACGCACAGCTCAAAGTATGGCTGCAAGAGCAGGAGGGGTGGGATGAACCACCGGCAAGCCTGACGAAGACGACCATCCCGGAGCTCATCGAGAAATGCAAGAACGAGGACTGCAAGAGAGCCTTGGAGCTCAAGCTCAAGCTCGGCAAGACCTCGACGAAGAAGTACCAGACGATGCTCGATACCGTCTGCAAGGACGGGAACGTCCACGGGCTGCTGCAATTCTACGGCGCGAGCCGGACAGGCCGCTGGGCCGGACGTCTTGTGCAAACGCAGAACCTGCCTCGGTGCTATCTCGAAGACCTCGACGACGCGCGCGGAACGGTTCTGCTCGGCGACAGAGAGATCATGGAATTTCTCTACGAGAATATCCCGGACACGCTCTCACAGCTCATCCGCACGGCCTTCACGGCATCGCCGGGATGCAGGTTCATTGATGCTGACTTCAGCGCCATCGAGGCCCGCGTCATCGCATGGCTCGCGAAGGAAGAATGGCGTCAAGAGGTATTCCGCAAGAATGGTGACATCTATTGTGCATCAGCTTCACAAATGTTTCATGTCCCCGTCGAAAAGCACGGTATCAATGGGCATTTGAGACAGAAAGGTAAAATAGCAGAATTAGCTTTAGGCTATAACGGCTCTATAGGTGCATTGAAAAACATGGGCGCGGACAAGATGGGGCTCAGCGATGAAGAACTCAAAAGCATCGTCGTGAAATGGCGCGAAGCAAGCCCGCATATCGTCGAGCTCTGGCACAACATGCAGGCCGCAGCCATCAACGCTGTCCTCCAAAGCAAGCACGAAAGCAAGGGCTACATGTACTTCAAAGGCAAGGACACGGAAGCCGATACAAACCAGAACGCCGATATGCTCCATGAGGAAGGATACATGGATCCCGACCGTGATACCGATGTCGATGAATTTATCTCCAATCGGAGCCGAATCAAGCGCATCGAAATGCACGGGACGAAAACGGAAACGCCGAAGCCTTGGAAAATCCCAAATGCAAACCTTAGCTTCGTCGTCGAAGGAAACATCCTCTTCATGCAGCTGCCGAGCCGCCGGCGCATCGCGTATTACCAGCCGGAACTCGAAGAAGGCGAGTACGGTCTTGAGCTCACGTATCATGGCGTCAACCAGACGACGCGGCAATGGACGAAGCTCCGCACCTACGGGGGCAAGCTCACGGAAAACGCGGTGCAGAGCATCGCTCGTGACTGCCTCGCAACCGCCATGCTCCGACTCGACGAAGCGGGCTATCCTATCGTAATGCACATCCATGACGAAATGGTGGCGGACATGCCGGAGGGGAAAGGAAGCCTTGACGATGCCGTGCGGATCATGTCGCAGCCGATACGTTGGGCGCCGGGACTTGTCCTGAACGCCGACGGGTGGGAGGACAAATATTTCAAGAAGGAGTGAGACTATGGAGCCTGAACCGAAGAGCAATTCCGCCGTGAAGCTGACAATCGCCGTCGGCAAGTCCCGCTTTGACAAGGACTGGAAGAACACGGAGATGACGTGGAACGAGCTGAAGGAAAAGCTCTCGCACACGACCAAGACGCGCGAAACGCTTGCCGAGTTCAAGGGCATGAGCAAGGCGCGGCAGGACAGCATCAAGGACGTCGGCGGCTTTGTCGGCGGCACGTTGAAGAATGGCAGGCGCAAGGCGGAAAGCGTCGCATGGCGTCAGGTGGTAACGCTCGACATGGACGAAGCGCCGAATGATTTCGCGGACTACATCCGCAGCGTGCTCGCCGGAAAAGAGTATCTTGTCTACGGCACGCACAAGGACGGCCCGAACAACCGACGTCTCCGCCTCGTGTTCCCGCTCAGCCGGGCAGTCACGCCAGACCAATATCAGGCCATCGCACGCAGGGTTGCGGCGGACGTCAAGATTGACTTCTTCGATGATACGACGTACCAGCCGCACCGGCTGATGTACTGGCCGTCAACGCCATCGGACGTCGATTACTACTTCGAGGCGCACACGGGCGCATGGGTTGACGCGGATGAAGTGCTCGCGCGCTACGAGGACTGGAGCGACCAGACGCAATGGCCGGAAAGCTCGCGCGTCTTCACTGCCATGAAGAAGCACGCAGAAAAGCAGGAAGACCCTTACGGAAAGAAAGGGCTCATCGGCGCGTTCTGCCGCGCGTATCCCATCGAAGCCGCCATCGAGAAATTTCTTCCGGGCGTCTACGTGAAGTGCGGGAAAGACCGCTACACCTACGCCGAAGGAAGCACGTCCGGCGGTGCCATCGTCTACGACGGGAAGTTCCTGTACAGCCATCATGCGACGGACCCTGTCAGCGAGCAGCTTGTCAACGCTTTCGACCTTGTCCGCATCCACAAGTTCCGCGAGCTGGATGACGACGCGAAGCCGCAGACGCCAACGTCAAAAATGCCGTCCTATCTGAAAATGCTGGAACTGGCAAGAGATGACGCCGGAACCATCACGGAGATCACGAACGACACATTGAAGGAAGCGAATGCAGATTTCACCGACCTCGGAGACGAAGGCGATGATACCACATGGAAGTCGAAGTTCCGGCTGACGGAACGCGGCGCGTTCAAGAAAGTTCCGTGGAATGTCAAGATCATGCTCACGTATGACCCGCGCATCCGGGGCTGCGTCAAGCTGGACTTGTTCAGCCACAGGGCATACTTGCAGCGCGACCTTCCGTGGCGCTCGATGAAGGATTCCCAGTATTGGACGAACGACGATGATTCCTGTCTGCGGAACTGGGTAAGTGATGCATACAACGTAGAAGGAAAAGGGTTCATTGATGACGCTATGAAAGAATACCTTGTGAGACACAGCTACAACGCCGTGAAAGATTATCTGCTCGGCCTCCCGAAATGGGATGGAAAGCCACGCTTGGAAACGCTCATCATCGACTATCTCGGCGCGGAGGATACGGAGTTCACGCGGACGGCCACACGAAAGGCGCTCGTTGCCGCCGTTGCCCGCGTCATGGAGCCGGGATGCAAGTTCGATTACGTCCTGACGCTCGTGGGGCCGCAGGGACTTGGAAAAAGTTTCATCTGGAAGCGCCTTGCCGGAAAATGGTGCTCGGATTCCATGAGCACGGTCACGGGCAAGGAAGCCATGGAAGCGCTGCTGGGGTTCTGGATCATCGAGCTCGCCGAGCTCGCAGCGCTCAAGAAGACGGAGATGGAAATCGTCAAGCAGTTCATCAGCAAGCAGGATGATTCGTTCCGGCCGGCATACGGGCACACGGTTGAGCACTACGACCGCCAGTGCATCTTCGTCGCGACGACGAACAATGCCGATTTCATCCGTGACCCGACAGGCGGCCGCAGATGGTGGCCCATCAATGTCGGCGTCCAGCCTCGGAAGCTCAGCCCGTTTGACGATCTGACGGATGATGTTGTCGAGCAGATTGACATTAACGACTGCACACCGTCGCACGACCAGACAATCCGAATGAGGAAAATGTTTGAAAGCGGCAAACTGACGGCGGAAGCTGTTGAAGCGATTATGTCGGAAGAAAAACCCAACCAGCGTGAGCGCATTGTGCTGCGTGGTGACAGAGTACGAAGCTTGATCCCGAAGAATGTTCAGTTGAAGGACACGGAGGACTATGTGTGCAAGGCTCTGGAACATTACGCTAAGTATCTGCGCCACCGTTCAGAGCGTGACAGCAGGTAGGAAGTGCAAAACTTATTTTTTTGACTTCCCCCTTTCTCACACTCTAACCCCTAAGACTACCTGTACCAACCGAAAGAAAGATATTAACTATCTCTTAAATATACTCTATCTCATAAACAATATCTTTCTTAATGGTGCAGGCAAACCAATCCAAACACAAAATTTCTATTCAAAAAATAATGGAGGTAAACCAATGACAAAAGTAATCAACAAGAGGAACGCCAAGCGTATTACGGCAATTCTTTTAGCCGTTATCGCTGTTGTTTCCTCAATCTTAATCATCCCCGCCAATGCCGCAGGTAAAGAGGTGACCATCACCTTTGACTACTGCTATGACACAGGCGATAACATCATCACATTCGTGAAGTACACAGAACACGGCGGCTACACCGTCGGAACTGTCGGCGAGGAACTCTGCCGAATCTATGCAGACGGCAAGGACGCTTACTGTTTGGAGCCGGGGCACTCGCTCTATTCAGGCAACACTCTGACAACAGATGCTTCGGCTGCGTGGAACGCACTCAGTAAGGCTCAGAAGAAAGCTATTAATCTTGCCCTTCTTTTCGGAAAGTCAGGAAACAGCTCCAGCCTTGTCGGTACTGACGGACAGAAGTGGATTGCAACCCAGCTTGTTGTATGGGAATTCTGCACAGGCTGTCGTGACGCTTCTACGTTCAAGCTCAGCAATTCCAAGTTTATTGACGGCATTACCGCAGGCGACCACAATCCGAATGTAAAGACCAACTACAACAAGATTATTGCCAAGCTCAACAGCTATAACGTGATTCCGAGTTTTTCCTACGATACACAGGCAAAAGCAAAGAGCAACGTTAAGGAGCTGAAATACAGCGACGGTAAGTACAGCCTTACGCTGACTGACAGCAACAAAATCTTGTCCGATTACACCTTCAAGAAAACAGGCGACGTATCTGTTTCTGTTTCGGGTAACAGCATTACACTGACATCGACGAAGGCAATTCCTGATGAGCTTGTATTCAGCGCAACCAAGAATATGCCGAAGGTAACGACTACCCTTGTCGCTTGCGGCAGCTCTACAAAGCAGGACGTTGTAACAGGCGTTCAGTCCGACACAGAAACCAAGACGGCGTATTTTGCTGTTAAGACCTCGGCAGGCTCACTCAAAATCGTCAAAACCTCCGACGATGGAAAGATCGAAGGTATCAAGTTTAAGGTCACGGGCGCTGACAATTACAGCAAGACCGTTACCACCAACGCAAAGGGCGAATTTCAGATTGATGACCTCAAGGTAGGAACATACACCGTAACCGAGGTCACCGAGGAAAGATACGAGGATCAGAAGGCGCAGACCGTTAAGGTCGAAAGCGGCAAGACCGCAACCGTTAAATTCAGCAATATTCTGAAGCGTGGTGAACTTCAGGTCGTAAAGACCTCTGAGGATAATTTCAACGAGGGCGTAAAATTCCACCTTTACGGCACATCACTCTCAGGCGCAAAAGTTGACGAGTATGCTACCACTGACAAGAACGGCGTAGCCAACTTTAAGAATATCCTTGTAAGCGGCGATAAGCCCTACACCCTTGAAGAAGTGGACACTGCAATTCGTTACGTTGTTCCGGAGTCACAGACTGCACCCGTTGTTTGGGACAAGGCGACTAAACGTGAATTTACCAATGCTTTGAAGAAGTTTACCGTAACCGTAGAAAAGACCGACGCTGAAACAAAGAAGGCACAGGGCGACGCTACGCTTGCCGGAGCAAAGTACGGCATCTATGACGGCGATAAGCTGATTGATACCTACACCACCGACAAGGACGGCAAATTCACCACAAAGGAATATGTTTGCGGCGATAATTGGACTATCAGAGAGATTGAGCCTTCCGAGGGCTATCTTCTCAACGAAACAGTTTACAATGTCGGCGCAGAAGCGAAGAACTACACCGTTGAGCATAACCCCATTTCTGTCGGCGTTACCGAACAGATCATCAAGGGCGAGATTGAAATCGTTAAGCACACCGATCAGGGACAGACCAAAATCGAAACACCCGAAGAAGGAGCCACGTTTCAGCTTTGGCTCAAAAGCGCAGGGAGTTATGACAGCGCAAAGGACAGCGAGCGTGATACCCTTATCTGCGACGAAAAGGGATACGCAAAATCAAAGAAGCTGCCTTATGGCACTTACACCGTCCATCAGACCTACGGCTGGGAAGGTAGACACTATGTTGACGACTTCGATGTATTCGTTTGCGACAACTCTAAGCCGTACAGCTTCATCATTAATAATGATATCTTCGAGTCCTATCTTAAGGTTGTTAAGGTGGATGCTGAATCAGGAAGAACCATCCCCTACGAGGGAGCGGGATTTCAGATTCTGGCACCCGATAATACTTTGATCACAATGTCCGTGCCGTATCCCTCAAACCTGACAATCGACACATTCTACACCAACAGCGAGGGCTATCTTATCACTCCCGAAATGCTCGTGTACGATAAGGGCTACAAGCTCGTAGAGGTTCAGGCTCCGCACGGCTATGTGCTTGACAGTACACCCATCACCTTTGACATCACAGAAGAAAACTCCACAGAGGAGGGCAGCATTGTTTTGACTAAGGTAACGAAGCCGAACTACGCTCAGAAAGGCAAGATTACTATTGCCAAAGAGGGCGAAGTGTTCTATGGCGTAAATGTCAGCGGCGGTACTGATGATGAGGGTAACGAAATCCAGACCATTTACCAGCCTGTTTATGAAACTGCCGGACTGAAAGGCGCTACCTATGAAATCCGTGCCGCAGAAGATATTATCACTCCCGACGGCACAATCCGCAATCACAAGGGCGACCTTGTAGATACCGTAACCACAAATAATGACGGCTTTGCAAAAAGCAAGGCGCTTTATCTTGGCAAGTACGATATTAAAGAGATCCACGCTCCCTATGGGATGGTACTCAGTGATGAAATCCATAACGTAGAGCTTTCCTACGCTGATCAGACCGTAGAAATCACAGAAACCTCTACATCGTTCTACAACGAAAGACAGAAGGTTAATGTAAACCTCGAAAAGTGGCTTGAAACCAATGAGCCGTTTGACATCGGCACTAACGAGGAAATCAAGAACATTTCCTTTGGCTTATTCGCTGCCGAGGAGCTTGTATCTTCAAGCGGAACCACCATTCCCGCAGACGGCTTGATTGAGATCATCACGCTTGATGAAAACGGTAACGGCTTTGTCGGTACAGACCTTCCCTTTGGCAGTTACTACGTCAAGGAGCTTGCGACTGATGAACACTATATTCTGACCGACGCAACATTCCCCGTTGTATTTGAATACGAAGGAGAAAACACCAAAACCGTTGACCTGACTGTGAATGACGGCGAGCCTATAACCAATGAGCTGATTTACGGTACTGTTTCCGGTAAAAAGATTGACGAGAACGGCGAAGCACTCGGCGGCGCAGTTATCGGACTGTTTAAGAGCGCAGACGCAGAGTTTACTGCGGAAAACGCAACCTTGACAACAGAATCATCCGAGGACGGCAGCTTTAGCTATGGCGAGGATACTATCCCTTACGGCACTTGGTATGTCAGAGAAATCGAACAGCCGACAGGCTTTGTACTCAATGATACCGTCTATCCCGTTACAATCGGCAAGGACGGCGATGTTGTTGAAATCGAGATTGTCAACGAGCATATTCGTGGCAATGTAAAGACTACGAAGGTTGACGCTGATTATCCCGACAACAAGCTGACAGGCGCAGTATTTGAAATCTATTCCGACACCAACGCTGACGGCAAGCTCGACAAGGACGACAAACTGCTTGGCGAAATCAAGGAAACCGACACTGGCATTTATGAGATGGACGACCTTGTTTACGGTCACTATCTTGTAAAAGAGAAGAAGGCTCCCGACGGCTTTGTCCTCGATGAAAACACCTATCCCGTCTTTATCGAAACTGACGGTAAGACCTACGATGTTGAGAATGACGCAGGCAAGGGCTTCCTGAATGAAGCTATGAAAGGCTCGCTCAAAATCGTTAAGACTTCTTCCGATAATAAGGTTGAAGGCATCTCCTTCCGTGTAACAGGCGAGAATGGCTA
>ONJV01000134.1:6584-9393 GCA_900318215.1 uncultured Veillonellaceae bacterium | reverse complement strand
GGAATGCGACCATATGCTGTTTCTCGCGGATGGCAGGGGATGGTTTGGTTCGCATGAAGCGGTGCTCGCACGGTGCCCGGAGTATCGAGCGCTCTATGAATCGCAGGATGCCAACGAACTCCAGCCTCCCTCACAGAGGGCAATGTCATTAAGTTAAGGGGGGAGACACGTAACTTTTTGCCTCCCTCATCGAGGGAGGGGGACCGCGTAAGCGGTGGTGGGTGTGTCGAAGGTAGGGCATATCAATAATTTCGAGGGTATCTGCGAAGGTACGTCTTCGCAGGCGCAATCCAGCTATCTGTTTCGTCCTATCTCCGACACACCCCCAGTCAGCTTCGCTGCCAGCCCCCTCGGAGAGGGGCCGAGATTTGATTGATTTTCAGTCGTCTTATGACGTTGTCCATGCAAACCATCGAAAGTTATGAGGAAATGTTGATGATGTTTTTTTCGGCTTTGCTGGCATTCGTGCGCCATTTTCCGCGCGAATGCTTTGCCGCGCTCGTCTTGATTCTGTTCGCCGCGGGGACGGCGCTCGTGCCGCCGATGCTTTTGGGGCGCTTTATTGATGCGCTTGGCGGCGGGCAGTTCGTGATATTGCTCGGCATCGGGTATTTTGCGGCGAGCGCGCTCGCGGGATTGTTCGAGAGCGGGCAGGACGCGATGATCGTGGCGGTCGGCCAGCGCATGATGCATGCACTTCGAAGCCGTATGGCGGCGAAGCTGCCGAAGCTTCCGGCCGCGTATTTCGACCGTCATGAGGCGGGCGGCACGGCGGCGCTGTTTTTGAAGGATGTCGATGCGATTGACGTGTTGTTCACGGATGGCATCTTGTCGCTGTTCGCGAACAGCCTGCGCATCGTCGCGATTCTCGCGGCGATTCTCTGGACGAGCCGCGGGCTCTTCGTGCTGCTCTGCGTGGCACTGCCAGTCTTGTTCCTGTTCACGCACCTCGTCCAGCGGCGCGTGCTGGCCGCGCAGTCGGCGAATCGCTCGGCCGTCGCTCGCATCGTGGCCTGCATCCCCGAGACGCTTGCGAGTTTCCGCATGATTCGCGGCTTCGGTATCGAGCCGTGGATGGAGCGGCGCTATGGCGCGATGCTCGATGACGGCTACCGAGCGATGGATCGCACGAACTTCTATGATTCTGTCTATTCGCCGATCATCAAGTCGGCGGGGGCGGCCGTTGTGGCTGTCATGATGGTGCTGGCGGCAGGCGCGGGGCCGCGCGGCTTCTTCGCGCTGTCCGTCGGCGATGCCGTCGCGATGACGGCGTATGTGTTGGCGGTCTTCGAGCCGCTCGAAGCGCTCGGCATGGAGATTCAGACCATCCAGGCGGCGGCCGCCGCGCTCGGGCGGATTCGTGCGTTTCTCGGAGAGCAGGAACTGCCGCAGGCGCAGAGCCATGAGGGAACGAAAACTTCAGTTGCAGATGTTCCCTGCATTGAATTTCGCGATGTGACATTCGGCTATGAGGCGGAAAAGCCGGTGCTGTCGCATCTTTCGTTTTCCGTGCATCCCGGCGAGCACGTTGTCCTGCGCGGCCGGACGGGCGCGGGAAAAACGACGATTCTGCGGCTGGTGGCAGGGCTCTATACGCCGCAGTCTGGCGAGGTGCTTGTCGGCGGCAAGCGGGCGGCGGACGTTTTGCCTGAGGAGCGCCGCCATCTCTACGGCATCGCAGGGCAGGCATTTTCGCCGATTCCCGGCACGGTGCGCGACCAGCTGACGCTCGGCGAAAGCGATGTCACGGATGCGATGGTCGAGCGGGCGCTGGAGACGGCGGGCATCGCGGGCGCCGTGCATGCGCTGCCAGCAGGTCTTTCAACACCGATGGAGGCGGCGGGGCTGTCCGAGGGCGAGCGCCATCTGCTCGGTTTCGCGCGCGCCATCGTCTACGACCCGCGCATCCTGTTGCTCGACGAATGCACGGCGCATCTCGACAGCGGGACGGAGGCGCTGCTGCTCGCCGCTATCCGCCGCATGGCAGAGGGCCGCGCCGTGCTCTCCATCGCGCACCGCTGGAGCGCGGCGATGGCAGAGACGCGCACGATCGTGCTGGGCGAAGAAGAATGATTTGACTTTTTGCTCTTTCTGCGCTATGATAAGAGACGTGGTTAGCACTCAGAAACGATGAGTGCTAATAAGTCGATAGTAGCTAGGCAATTTCTTCGACTGCACAGTCTGTGATTTTGTGATGTCATACCTTCGACACTCCCCCCGCCGCTCACGCGGCCCGTCCCCCCTCTGAGAGGGGGGCTTCTGATTGCGTGTGTTCGGCAATCGATGGGGCATTTCCTGAACAATCCCTCAAACAGAAAGGCAGATACAGAATGGCGAAAGAAACCCATGAATTCCAAGCGGAGACGCGCGAGCTCCTCGACCTCATGATTCACAGCATCTACACGAATCACGAGATTTTCTTGCGCGAGCTCATTTCGAATGCGTCGGATGCAATCGAGAAGGTGCATTTTGAGAGCCTGACGAACCGCGACCTGCTCGAAGGCGACGACCAGTTCGAAATCTTTCTCGTGCCGGACAAGGAGCATCATACGTTCACGATTTCCGACAACGGCATCGGCATGACGAAGGACGAGCTCATCGACAACATCGGCACGATTGCAAAATCCGGCACGAAGGCGTTCCTCGACCAGCTCAAGAAGGCGAAGGAAAGCGATGAGAGCGTCGATGACAAGGAAATGATCGGCCAGTTCGGCGTCGGCTTCTACTCGGCGTTCATGGTGGCGGAAAAGGTCACGATTATCACGCGCAAGGCCGGTGAGAAGCAGGCGTGGAAATGGGAGTCGGCCGC
>ONJV01000134.1:0-6573 GCA_900318215.1 uncultured Veillonellaceae bacterium | reverse complement strand
GCTACACGATCGAGGAAGCTGACAAAGAGAAGCGCGGCACGACGATCGTCATCACGCTCGCGAAAGAGTTCTACGGCGACGAAGCGGAAGAAGACTTCACGGATCAGTACAAGATCCAGAGCCTCGTCAAGAAATATTCCGACTATGTCCGCTATCCAATCAAGATGAGCTACGAGACGGAAGAAATCCCGAAGGACGCGGACGGCAAGCCCATCAAGGACGCAAAGCCCGAAAAGAAGACGGAAATTCGCACGCTGAACTCGATGGAGCCGCTCTGGACGAAGAACAAGTCCGAGATCAAGCAGGAAGAGTACAATGAGTTCTTCAAGAACCAGTTCCACGAGTGGGAAGACCCGATGGAGGTCTTCCATACAAAGGCCGAGGGCTCTGTTTCGTATACGGCGCTCTTGTGCATTCCGGCGCATGCGCCGTTCAACCTCTACCAGCAGGATTATGAGCCGGGCCTCCAGCTCTACAGCCGCCACGTCTTCATCATGGACAAATGCAAAGACCTGCTGCCGGATTACCTGCGCTTCATGAAGGGCCTCGTCGATTCGCCAGACCTTTCGCTGAACATTTCGCGCGAGCTGCTGCAGCAGAGCCGCGAGCTCAAGGTCATCGGCCGCGCGCTCGAAAAGAACATCCTCAAGGCCCTCGGCCGCAAGCTCAAGAACGACCGCGAGAGCTATGAGAAGTTCTGGAACGAGTTCGGCAAGTCGCTGAAAATCGGCGTCTACAACAGCATGTACACGGGCTCGTCCGACACGCGCGACAAGCTCAAAGACCTGCTGCTCTTCATGAGCTCGAAGGACGGCAAGCTTGTGACGCTGAAAGAATACGTCGACCGCATGCCGGAGAGTCAGAAGAAGATTTATTACGCGACGGCAAAGGACAAGGAGACCATCGAGAACCTGCCGCAGATGGAGACGCTGCGCGACAAGGGCATCGAGGTGCTGTACCTCTTGGACCCCGTCGACGAGTTCTGCCTCGAAACACTGCACAGCTATGAGGAGAAGGAGTTCCACTCCATCAGCCGCGGCGACCTCGACCTCGACGATGCCGAGAGCCAGGAAGTCAAGAAGGAGACGGAAGAGCTCCAGAAGGACAATGGCGACCTCATGAAGGACATCAAGGACGTGCTCGGCGACAAGGTCTCGGACGTCAAGGTGTCCTCGCGCCTCAAGTCGTCCGCCGTCTGCCTCGTGGCCGACGAAGCGGGCCCGTCGCTCTCGATGGAGCAGGCGTTCTCCGATATGAAGAATCCGCTGTTCAAGGCAAAGCGCATCCTCGAAATCAACCCGCACCACGAGCTCTTCACGCGCCTGCAGGCTCTGCATGACGCGGGCAAGGACAGCCAGGACTTCAAGGATTACTGCGATCTCCTGTACACGCAGGCGCTGCTGATCGAGGGCATCCTGCCGGAGAACCCGGTCGACTTCGCGAACAAAGTCGCGAAACTTATGGCGAAATAACGCGGGAAGCGTGTTTTCGGGAACGGTTCCAGACGCAATTAAGCGGCTGGAGCCGTTCTTTTTTGCGCGTTCGCGAGGAATCCGCGACGTATAATAAAAAATCGAAAAAAGTGCTTGCATTTTGCGAGGGAGTAGGCTATAATGAAAAGCGTCAAGGGAAAACGTTTTCGAGAGGCTTTTCAAGACGAAGCAAGCCAAACGGATTCACAGTGGCTCCGTGAGGAGCGGATGAATCGCAGAGGCGGAGTAGCCGTGGAAGGTTGCTGGGAAAGCAGAAAAATCATCAGGATGGGATATGGTGAGGAAACTCTCGAAAGTTTCGCAATCTTTTCATTCGCGCTTTCTTTTGTGCGGTAAAAGGAAACCGTTTACAAAAGAAAACGCCATCCATCAGGGGGGACTTATTCATGAGTGACAATTTCGTGATCTCCATCAGCCGCCAGTACGGCTGCGGCGGCCGCGAGCTGGCCGGCCTCCTCGCCGACAAGCTCGGCGTCAAGCTCTATGACCGCCAGATCGTCCATATCGCCGCAGCAAAGCTCGGCATCAACGATCTCAGCGAGGAAGAGCTCTTGGAAATGGAGAAGGAAGTCAAGCCGCTCTCCATGCAGTTCATCGCGTTCCATTCGTTCGGCACGCACATGGGCGAGTCGAGCCGCGGCATGTTCATGTCCGAGTCGGCCGCCATCAAGAAGCTCGTCGCTGACGGCCCCTGCGTCATCCTCGGCCGCTGCGCGGACTACGTGCTGAGGAGCGATCCGAACCATTTCGCCATCTTCGCCTGCGCCGATGACGATTTCCGCGAGCAGCGCGGCAAGACGGTCTATGGAGGCAAGAGCCTCAAGGAGCTCGATGCCGAGGACAAGAAGCGCGCACGCTACTACAACTACTACACGGGCCGCAACTGGGGCGAAGGCAAGAACTACGACCTCGTCGTGAACACGGGCAAGCAGCCTTTAGACAAGATTGCGGATTCCATCATCGCTTACATCAAGACGCTCAAGGGCTGAGGGGGAGACAGAGAAAATGGCACAAAGCAAAGGCAGTGTATGGCCGCGCATCGCATACGCATGCGGCACGTTCGGTCACGACGTATTCTATGCAATGCTCGCGACGTACTTCATGATCTTCGTCACGAGCAACCTGTTCAATTCCGGCAATCCGAGCCATGACCAGTACATGATCGGCATTGTCACGACGATCATCCTCGTGCTGCGCATCGCAGAGCTGTTCGTCGATCCATTCATCGGCAACATCATCGACAAGACGAAGACGCGCTGGGGTCGTTTCAAGCCTTGGGTTCTCGTCGGCGCGTTCGTCGCAGCGATCTCGCTCGCGGCACTGTTCACGGACTTCGGCGGCCTCGCGGCTTCGAGCCCGACGACGTATCTGATCCTCTTTGCAATCGTTTACTTCATCATGGATATCTTCTACAGCGCGAAGGACGTCGCCATCTGGTCGATGATCCCAGCGCTGTCGTTCGATTCCCATGAGCGCGAGATCACGGCGACGGTCGCCCGTATCGGTTCCGTCTTCGGCGGCCAGCTCGTCACGGTCATCGTCATGCCGGTCGTCCTCTATTTCTCCGTCAATCAGAATGGCGGCGCGGGCGATCCGACCGGCTGGTTCGCTTTCGCCTGCATCGGCGGCGGCATCGCAACGCTCGGTGCCATCATCCTTGGCATCGGCACGAAGGAGCAGGACAGCGCCCTGCGCGAGAACAAGACGGACACGTCGGCAAAAGACGTTTTCAAAGTCCTGACGCAGAACGACCAGCTCCTCTGGATGGCCATCGCATACCTCGTCTACGGCCTCGGCATCAACGTCGTCAACAACTTCAACCTCTACTACTTCATCTATGTCATTGGTGATGCCACGAAGTTCTCGATCCTCGGCGTCATCAATACGATCATCGGCCTGATTGCTGTTGCTCTCTTCCCGGCACTGACGACGAAGTTCAGCCGCCGCAAGCTGTTCTTTGCCTCGGTCTTCATCATGATCTTTGCGCTCGTCATCTATGCGATGAGCGGCACGAATGTCCCGATGGCGCTCGTCGGCGCTGGTCTCTTCGCCCTGCCGCAGCCGCTGCTGTTCCTCGTCGTCCTCATGACGATCACGGACTCCGTCGAGTATGGCCAGCTGAAGCTCGGCCATCGCGACGAAGCGGTCTGCCTCTGCGTGCGTCCGCTCGTTGACAAGCTCGCAGGTGCCATCTCGAGCGGCGTCATCGGCATGGTCGCCATCTGGGTCGGCATGACGGGCGGCGCCACGGCCGCCGACATCACGCCGGACAGCCTCTGGCACTTCCAGCTCGTCATGTTCGCTGTGCCGATCCTCTTCCTCATCGTGTCGTGCTTCATCTATCGCGTGAAAGTCACGCTGACGGAAGAAGAGCATGCGAAGATCGTCGCAAAGCTCGAAGAGACGTGGGAAGACATCAATAAATAAGTTGGTCTGAAAAATTTAGAAAGGGTAGTTCGATATGCGAGCTGCCCTTTTTTCAGGGGGAGAACCACATGGAAAAACACTTTGACTGGGGAAAGCTCTCGGACCCGACGTTCTTTGAAGAGAACCGCCTGCCCGCGCACAGCGGCCACCGGTTCTATGGCTCGCTTTCGGAGCTCGCAAAAGGGGAGAGCTCCTATGAACTGAGCCTCGACGGCCTCTGGCAGTTCCGCTTTGCAAAGAATCTCGCGGCGCGGCCCGTGGGATTCGAAGCAGCGGACTACGATTGCCGCGATTGGGAGACGATCCGCGTGCCGGCGCACCTCCAGATGGAGGGCTATGGCGTGCCGCAGTACACGAACATGACGTATCCGTGGGACGGCCATGAGGACGTCAAGCCCGGCAACATTCCGCAGAAGGACAATCCGGTCGGCTCGTATGTGCGCTATTTCACGGTGCCGGAGGACTGGAACGGCCGCCGCGTGCTCGTGTCGTTTGGCGGCGCAGAGTCGGCGCTCATCGTCTACGTCAATGGCACGTACATCGGCTACAGCGAGGACACGTTTACGCCGTCGGAGTTCGACATCACGGACGCGCTCGTGGCAGGCGAGAATAAGCTCGCGGTCTCCGTCGTGCGCTTCTCGTCGGCCAGCTGGGTCGAGGATCAGGATTTCTGGCGCTTCAGCGGCCTGTTCCGCGAGGTGAAGCTCGTCTCGCTGCCGAAACTGCACCTTTCCGACCTCTTCGTTCATGCCGTGCCGGAACATGATTACCAGGACGGCAAGCTGACGGTCGATCTCACGTGGGCGTCGGCCGAAAAGAAGCAGGTCACGCTCGCGCTCTATGACGCCGAGGGCAGGCAGGTCGCAAGCGCGGAAGATGCGCCAGCGGGCGAGACGTCGTCGCTTGCACTCGAGGTCAAAGGCGTGAAGCTCTGGAATGCGGAGCATCCATATCTCTACCGTGCACTCTTCACGGTGCGCGATGATGCGGGCGCAGTCGTCGAGGTCATCCCGCAGAATGTCGGCTTCCGCGAGTTCCAGATGGAAAACGGCATCATGAAGATCAATGGCGAGCGCATCGTGTTCAAGGGCGTGAACCGTCATGAGTTCGATTGCGACCGCGGCCGCGCCATCGACCCGAAGGAGATCGAGAAGGACATCATCACGATGAAGCGCAACAACATCAACGCGTTGCGCACGTCGCATTACCCGAACCAGAGCCGCATCTACGACCTCGCCGACATTTATGGCCTCTATGTCATCGATGAGACGAACATGGAGACGCATGGCAGCTGGCAGAAGAACGGCGTCCATGTGCCGTCGGAAAATGTCGTGCCCGACAATCATCCCGAGTGGCAGGCGATGCTGCTCGATCGCGCGAACTCGATGTTCCAGCGCGACAAGAACCATGCGGCCATCCTGATCTGGTCGTGCGGCAACGAGTCGTGCGGCGGCAAGGACATCTTTGAGATGAGCGAGTTCTTCCGCAAGCACGATGCGAGCCGCCTCGTGCATTACGAGAGCATTTTCTGGGATCGGAGCTTTGGTGGCACGAGCGACATGGAAAGCCAGATGTACACGCCGGTCGCTGGCATCGAGAAATTCCTTGCCGAGCATCCCGAAAAGCCGTTCATCTGTTGCGAGTACACGCATGCGATGGGCAACAGCTGCGGCGGCATGCACAAGTACACGGAGCTCACGGATCGCGAGCCGCGCTATCAGGGCGGCTTCATCTGGGACTTCGTCGACCAGGCCATCTATCGCCGCGACCGCTATGGCAATGATGATTATGCCTATGGCGGCGACTTCGGCGACCGCCCGAATGACGGCAACTTCAGCGGCGACGGCATCGTCTTCGCGAACCGCGAGGGCACGACGAAGCTGCAGGATGTGAAGTTCAACTATCAGAACTTTGCTCTGACGGTCAAGCAGGGCAGCGTCGAGATCTGGAACAAGAGCCTGTTCAGCGATGCGGCAGAGTATGAGCTGCGCCTGGAACTCTTGCGCGATGGCGAAAAGGTCTGGCAGTCTTCGCAGGCAGCGCCGAGCGTCAAGGCGAGCGAGCGCAAGGAAATCGCGCTCGATGTGCCGAGCTTTGGCGCGGGCGAGTACGTGCTGACGGCGTCGCTCCATCTCAAAGAGGCGACGCTCTGGGCGGAACAGAGCTATGAAATCGCGTTCGGTCAGGGCGTCTATGATGTGGCGGAATCTGCGGCGGACGACGAAAATCTCTGGCTGCAGTCGATGGCAAACCGCTACGAGGCCGCCGCGCCGATTGCAGAAAAGACGGAGCCGCAGCCGCTCCACATCGTGAAATCCGACATCAACCTCGGCGTTTCGGGTGAGGGCTTTGAAATCCTGTTCTCGAGCGCGGCTGGCAATCTGACTTCCTATAAATACAATGGCGTCGAGCTCATTGAGAGTGCGCCGGTGCCGAGCTTCTGGCGCGCGCCGATTGACAATGACCACGGAAACGGCCGCGACTTCTTGCTCGCCCAGTGGAAGCTCGCAAGCCTCTACCGCCATTGTGCAAAGACCGAGGTCAAGGAGCCGGGCAAGGACTGGACGGAGTACAAGTGGTTCGGCGCGAATGGCACGGCGGAATACGACGCAAAGAAGGGCGAGACGCTTTCCGTGCGCTTCACGTACGACCT
>ONJV01000209.1 GCA_900318215.1 uncultured Veillonellaceae bacterium | reverse complement strand
GTCAGCGCGGCCTGGTAGCCCATCTCGAGGAACGGCGTGATGCCGATGAGGCTGTTGGCGATGCTGAACGGCCCACCGATACCACCCATAACGAGCACTTGATCGCCATACTTCTCCTTCATCAGCGAGACGGCTTTCACCGCGACGGGCACGCGGCCGCGCGTGAGGAAGTCATCGGGGAACTCCGGCACGTCGTCGACCTTGTATGGATGCTCGGCGATGCTCGGGATGTGCGTCTTGCCGCCGCTCTTGATCTTCGCGCCGAGCGCCTCGGCCTCGATCGTCTGGCAGTACGGCGCGCGGATGGCGTCGAGGCCGATGACCTCCGCGCCGCCCTTGCCCGAGAGCGTCGCCATGAGCTCGGCGTCGCGGTGCGCCTCCGGCCATGACGCGCCGACGGCATCCATGAGATCGTACGTCGCGTACTGGCACGCGCTGATGACGGAGGGCCTGTCCGTCGGCTCTCCCTTGAGTGCTTTGAGCAATCTCTCTCTGCCCGTCATCGTATCTGACATGATAAAAGCCACCTTTCAAAATCCATCATACCATCGAACGAAAGCGCCGCCAAGCCCCTCACGCCCGGCAACCGCTCGGAATGCTCAGCTGCGCCGGCTGCAGATGTCATCGAGCAGCCGCACGGCCTCGCCAGCGCCCGGCGCATAGTAGTCGGCGCCGATTTTTTTCGCGAATGACGTCGAGACTGGCTTGCCGCCGATGATGATCTTGCAGCTGCTGCGCGTGCCGCGCCGCGTAAGCTCCTGCACGACATCGGCCATGTGCCCCATGGACGTCGTCATGAGCGAAGCGAGCGCGACGGCGTCGGGATGATGCGCCTCGACGGCATCGGCGAAGACGCTGGCTGGCACATCGCGGCCGAGGTCGTGCACCTCGTAGCCGCCCGCCTCGATGACGAGCGCGACGATGTTCTTGCCAATGTCATGCGTGTCGCCCTCGACGGAGCCGATGACGACGCAGCCTTTCGGCGCGGGCTTTTCGCCGAGCATATAGGGGCGGAAGATCTCCGTCGCCGCCTCTGCCGCATCCGCGCAAGAGAGGAGTTCGGGGATGAAATACTCGCCTTCTTCATAAAGACGGCTCGCCACGGCCATGCCAGCCGCGACGCTCGTCTCGAGGAGATTCATCTGGAACAGGCCCTGCGCCGTGATCTCTTTCGCGATCCGCTCGGCCTCTTCGACCTCCATTTCGACGATGGCGTCCGAAAGATTGCGTTTCAGCTGCTCCCGCAGCGCCGCCTGTCCCTTGGTCTCCCTGGTCTCCGCTGTCATGCGCCTCTGCCTCCCCCTTGCAAATACAGGTTCCCTCAGAACGTCAGCGCCTTGACGAAGACATCCTGGAACTTCGGATCCTGCGAGAGCTCGACGTCCTTGATTTCGCCGACGAGCTGTTCCATGTACGTGCGCACGCCCTGGTTCAGCAGGAACGCTTTCGCGCCGGACTTCGACGTGTTGCCGACGAACTTGACCTTGCCGCGGAACGCCTCGGGCAGCATGCCCTGATTGATGAGGCTGCTCTCGCGCAAGTGATAGCCGAACGAGCCGGCAATCTCGACACAGTCAACCGTCTCGGGCGAGACACCGAGCGCCGTCATGAGCATCTCGACGCCGGCGCGGATCGCACCTTTCGCAAGCTGCACCTGGCGCACGTCGCCCTGCGTGATGTAGACGTTCTTGCTGACGTAGAAGACGGGCTTGCCGTCCTTTTCCTTCATGTTCGGCTTCAGGACGTCGGGATACTTGCCGCGCTCCGGCTTCACGAGGCGGCCGGATTTGCCGATGACGCCGACGCGCACGAGCTCGCCGACGATGTCGAGCAGGCCGCTGCCGCAGATGCCCGTCGCTTCGACGTCGCCGATGACGTGCGTCTTCGGCGTGCCGTCTTCCTGCACCTGGTAGAGCTCGAGGGCGCCATCGCCCGCGCGCATGCCGCATGTGATGTTCATGCCCTCGAACGCCGGGCCTGCCGCCGTCGACGTGCCGGCGAGGCGGCCGTCCTGCGCGAGGATCATCTCGCCATTCGTTCCAATGTCGATGAAGAGCGTCGTGCCCTTCTTCTTCTCGAGCTGCGCCGCGAGGACGCCGGACGTGATGTCAGGACCGACATAGGCCGAAATGATCGGCGGCAGGTAGATGTCGCCAAATGGCGACATGTGGAGCTCCGCAGCCGAGACCGTGTTGCCGCCCTTGATGACCGCCGTGTACGGGAACTGGCCGAGCGGCTCGGGGTTCGTGCGCGTCGCGAGGTGGATCATCGTCGTGTTGCCACTGTAAATCGCTTCATAAATATACTTGCTCTCGATGTGGTTGCGCTTGCAGAGCTCGTCGATCGTGTTGTTGAATTCGTCGCGGATGGCTTCGTAAAGGAGCTTCAAGCCTTCCTCTTTCGACGCCATGTGGATGCGCGTGATGACATCCTGCGCATGGAGGCTCTGCGGATTCAGTGCCGAGAGGCTGTCAATTTCCTCACCGGTGTTCATGTCAATGAGCGCCGTGACGAGCGTCGTCGTGCCGATGTCGATGGCGAGGCCGTAAAACTTGTCCGTCGTGTCGCCGTCTTCCTCGCCGACTTTCTGCTTGCCCGCGAGGATGAACGTCTTGTCTTTCGGCGCGGCGTAGACCTTCTTGATGTATGGATCGATGCTGTAGGAGAACGACTCGCCTTCGCTCAAAATCTTCAGCGTCTTGTTCTGGCTCGCCGTGTTCGGCGCGATGACCGTGATGTCGCCATAGACTTTCGTATGGCAGGCGAGCACGTAGCCCTGCGCCGTGAGCTCCGGCGGCATCTGGAAGTGCGCTTCCTCCGAGAGGAAGCTGCCCTCCGGCCCTTCGACCTGCACTTTGCACTTGCCGCACGTGCCAACGCCGTCGCACGGCGACTCGACGATGATGCCGGCGTCGCGCGCAGCCTGGAGGATCGTCGTGCCTTCGGCGGCCTGCACATGCTGGTCTTGCTCTTTGAAATAGATGTCTGGCATACGCTCATTCCTCCTTGATGGCCGTCGTGAACGCCTGGATGTTTTCGAGCTTCGTCGACGTGCTCAGGCCGCAGGCTGGGGAGATGATGTCGATATTGTTCTTGAGCAGGACTTTCGACTGCTTGTAGATCGTGTCCGGATTCGAGAACTCGAGGAGGTACGTGCTGAGGTTTCCCATCGTCGTGAGCTGGTGGTACTCTTCCTTCATCGACTTCAGGTTGACGAAGGCGTCGACGCTGATGGCATCGCCGTGGAGCTCCGCGATCTGCGGCTTGACCATGGCCATTTCGCCGCAGATGTGGATGATGACGGGCACGCCCATGAGATGGATGGCATCCGCGAGCTTGTTCAGGTACGTCACGGCGTATTCCTTGAACATCTTCGGCCCGAGGATCTCGCCCGTCGCCGTCGGGTCGGCGATGGAGATGACCGTCGCGCCATTGTCGACCATGAGCTGCGCGTAGTCGATGAGGTGATCCGTCACGTAGTCGATGACCTTGTGCGCCTGCTCTTTCTCGCGGCGCAGCTGCTTCAAAAACGTCATCGGATCGACGATGGATGCCGACGTCGAGAGCGGGCCCGTCAGGCTGCCGATGGCCGGCACGTCGGGATGGTGCACCGAGAGATAATGGAGCGACTGCACGACGGCGGCGACACGGCTGCTCTTCGCAAGCGTGCCGCGCGGCAGGAAATTGACATCGTTGACGGATTTATACGCCTCAATCTTGATCTTCGGCTCGCATTCCAAAGAACCGAAATCAATCGGGCTGCCGAGCGCCTCGGCCTCGACCGTCATGCAGAACGGGATGCCGAAGTTCTCGAACCCCGTGTTTTCGTATACGTCAAAGGCCAGCTCGCGCATGAGCGTATCGACGTGATGCGCCTCTGGCAGCTTGTGCCCCGTCTTCTTCATGATTTCCGTCAGCGCTGCATTCATCATGCCGCCCGGGCAGATGACCGGATGGCGGTCGACTTTTTCTTTCTTCAGCGAGCGCAGCAGGCGCTCTTTCGGTGTCAGGCTATCCATGGATGTTCCTCCCCTCAGACAAAGACGTCAGCAATTCAGCATTTCGCGCGCGATGCGGACGGCCGCATTCGCATTGATGCTGTAGGCATCCGCGCCGACTTTTTTCGCGAATGCCGGCGAGATCGGTGCGCCGCCGATGACGACCTTGATCTTGCCTTCGAGGCCGCGCTCCTTGATGAGGTT
>ONJV01000190.1 GCA_900318215.1 uncultured Veillonellaceae bacterium | reverse complement strand
GGACGGCCACGTGGGCGCTCAACACACTCATCGCCTGCGGCAAATCCACCGTTTCCAATATCTTCAAATCCCTCGGCGCGAAAATCCTCGACGCCGACGCTATGGCGCATGAGCTCATGCAGCCGAAACAGCCGCTCTGGAATCTTTACGTCTCGCATTGGGGCGAAGGCATCCTGAAGCAGCCGGGCGGCACGCTTGACCGCCGCGCCATCGGGGCGATTGTCTTTGGTGACCCTGCCGAGCGCCAGTGGCTCGACAGCGCTGCCCATCCCATCCTCCTCGCCGAGGCGCAGCGTCGTCTCGCGGCTCTTGAACAGCAACATGCAGAAGTTGCGGTACTCGATGTACCGCTTCTTTTTGAGTCTGGATGGGATCGCCTCGCCGATGAAATCTGGGTCACCTCCGTCTCCGAGGACATCCAGCTGCAGCGCCTCATGGCGCGCAACGGCTGGACGGAGGCCGAAGCCCGCGCCCGCATCGCCGCCCAGATGCCGCTCGCCGAAAAGCGCGCTCGCGCCGACGTCATCATCGACAACAGCGGCACGCTCGACAACCTCCGCCAGCAAGTCTTGCAGGCGTATCAAAACTTGAAGCAGGACATATCCATCGGAACGGAGCCCCAGAGTCTGCAGCCCCCCTCATTGAGGGGCGTAAAGTCTCCAGTGGAGACTTTACGGGGCCGCGTGAGCGGCGGGGGGAGTAGTAGGGAGCACGTATGAACGAATTTGTACAACCTGTCAGCGGAAAAGAGGATTTTCGTCCATGATGTCGAATGAAATCAAAGGAAAACGATAATAGAGCGAATAAAGCGAATAAATTGGAGGAACCCATCATGGAAACCTTTGAAATGAAAGTGGGCGGACGAAAGCTCATCATCGAGCACGGCAAGATGGCGAAGCAGGCGAACGGCGCCGTGCTCGTGCGTTATGGCGATACGGTCGTGCTCGTGACGGCCACGGCATCGAAGGAACCGCGCGAAGGCGTCGATTTCTTTCCGCTGACCGTCGATTACGAGGAAAAGATGTATGCGGCGGGCAAGATTCCGGGCGGCTTCATCAAGCGCGAGGGACGCCCATCGAGCGACGCGACGCTCTGCGCGCGCCTCATCGACCGACCGATCCGTCCGCTGTTTCCGAAAGGGTTCCGCAACGACGTGCAGATCGTCGCGACCGTGCTTTCTGTCGAGCAGGACAACGCGCCGGAAATCGCGGCCATGATTGGCGCGAGCACGGCGCTCTCCGTTTCCGACATCCCGTTCGAGGGGCCGATTGCAGGCGTGCGCGTCGGCCGCGTCGATGATGAATTCGTCGTCAACCCGACCGAGGCGCAGCGCGCCGTTTCGACGCTGAACCTCACGGTCGCGGGCTCGCACGATGCCGTCATGATGGTCGAGGCCGGCGCGAACGAGCTCCCCGAGGACGTCATCCTCGACGCCATCCTCTTCGGCCACAAGGAAATCCAGCGCATCGTCGAGTTTGAAGAGGAAATCCAGCGCGCCTGCGGCAAGGAGAAGATGGAAGCTCATCTCTTCACCGTGCCTGACGACCTCGCGGCCGCTATCGATGATTATGCGCGCGAGCGCCTCGACCAGGCGACGCGCAATCCCGACAAGCTCGACCGCGACGCCCATATCGGCGCGATTGCGGCCGATGTGACTGAGCATTTCCTGCCGGACTATCCCGAAATGGAAAAGGAAATCGCCATGGCGTTCCACGACCTCAAGAAGGCCGTTGTCCGTCACATGATCACGCATGAAAAAATCCGCCCGGACGGCCGCGGCGTCGAGGAAGTCCGCCCGATTTCCTGCGAGGTGGGGCTCCTGCCGCGCACGCATGGCTCGGCGCTCTTCACGCGCGGCCAGACGCAGGTGCTGACCGTCACGACGCTCGGCCCGCTCGGCGACGAGCAGGTCATCGACGGCCTCGGCCCCGAGACGACGAAGCATTACATCCATCACTACAACTTCCCCGGCTACTGCGTCGGCGAGGCACGCCCGATGCGCAGCCCCGGCCGCCGCGAAATCGGCCACGGCGCTCTCGCCGAGCGCGCTCTCATGCCGGTCGTGCCGTCCATCGAAGAATTTCCGTACACCGTGCGCCTCGTTTCCGAAGTCCTCGAATCGAATGGTTCGAGCTCGCAGGCATCCGTCTGCGGCAGCACGCTCTCGCTCATGAATGCAGGCGTACCGATCAAGCGCCCGGTTTCCGGCGTTGCCATGGGCCTCGTCAAAGAAGGGAACAAGTACACGATCCTCACGGATATCCAGGGCATGGAAGACGCGCTCGGCGACATGGATTTCAAGGTCGCAGGCACGAGCGAGGGCATCACGGCCATCCAGATGGACATCAAGGTCGACGGCCTCTCGCGCGACATCCTTTCGTCGGCGCTCCAGCAGGCGAAGCGCGGCCGCGCGTTCATCCTCGGCAAGATGCTCGAATGCATCAGCGAGCCCGCGAAGGAGCTCTCGCCCTATGCGCCGCGCGTCGAGACCGTCACGATCAAGACGGACAAGATCCGCGACGTCATCGGCACGGGTGGCAAGGTCGTGCGCGGCATCATCGATGCGACGGGCGTCGACATCGACATCCACGAAGACGGCAATATTTTCATCACCTCGAACGATGCCGAAGGCATGGCAAAGGCAAAGCAGATGATTCATGACATCGTCCGCGAGGTCGAGGTCGGCGAAGTCTTCACGGGCACGGTCACGCGCATCCTCAAGTTCGGCGCATTCGTCCAGATTCTGCCGAACAAGGAAGGCCTCTGCCACATCTCGCAGCTCGCGAACCATCGCGTCGAGAAGGTTGAGGATGTCGTGAAAGTCGGCGACCAGCTGACCGTCAAGGTCGTCGAAATCGATGACAAGGGACGCATCAACCTTTCGCATAAGGCGACGCTGTAAGCATATGCAGCAGCGTTTTCTGATCAATTTTTGGAGGTTTTCATTTTGGCAGACCGGTATTATCGTTTGAAAGTAGCTGGCGTGACGCGCGAGCT
Source organism: uncultured Veillonellaceae bacterium (assembly GCA_900318215.1). GTDB lineage: Bacteria > Bacillota > Negativicutes > Selenomonadales > Selenomonadaceae > Selenomonas_C. Next base: position 1,703 of record ONJV01000190.1, on the reverse strand, counting down.
GCCCATCCTCAATGTGACAGATACGCTCGCGATTGCGGGCTTCGTCATGCTCGGCGACGTCGAGCTCGTGGAAAGCTGTGCGCGCGAAATCGCAAAGAAAGTGCCGCGCGAGACCGAAATCATCCTGACGGCCGAGACGAAGGGCATCCCCTTCGCCGCCGCGCTCGCGCAGGTGCTCGGCCAGAAGCGCTACGTTGTCGCGCGCAAGTCCGTCAAGGCGTACATGGAGAACCCCATCTGGGTCAAAGACGTCTCCATCACGACGGAGGGCGAGCAGAAGCTCTGTCTCGACGGTCCGGACATCGAGCGCATCAAGGGACACAACGTCCTGCTGCTCGACGATGTCATCAGCACAGGCGGCTCCATCGCCGCCCTCCGCGCCCTCTGCGAGCAGGCCGGCGGCCGCGTCATCGGCCAGGCCGCCGCCCTCGCCGAAGGCGGCGCGGCCGAACGCGAGGATATCATCTACCTCGAGAAGCTGCCGCTGTTTGACGCACAGTGACGTTGCCAGATTCTTTCTCCCAATCTCACTTGCCTTTCTCCCAAAAAGTATGTAAAATTGGGAGAAAGACAGATGCGTTGGGAGAAAGGAGCGGTTTCGATGCGGTCTTTCGATTACGCAGCATTACGGGCACGTACCTGGAACAGCGAAATTTTGTCATATGTGGCAAAGATTCACGAATATAAAGGGAAACAAGAACTTTTCTTGCGGCAGAAGCCGATGGAACTGAACCGTCTTATCGAGATTGCAAAGATACAGAGTACGGAGAGTTCGAACCGTATCGAGGGAATCGTTACAACCCATCCGCGCTTGAAGCAGCTGATGGATGACAAGACAACGCCGCGGAACCGGGATGAGGAAGAGATTCTCGGATATCGGAATGTGCTTTCCCTGATCCATGAGAACTATGCATATATTTTTGTGACGCCGAACTATATCTTGCAGCTGCATCGGGAACTCATGAAATATACGTCGCTTTCGTATGGCGGACGTTTCAAAACAGTTCCGAATGAAATTGACCTCGTCCTGCCGACAGGCGGAAGAAAACTGCTGTTCCAGCCGTTGGAACCCTATGAAACGCCAGAAGCTGTGGAACGGATCTGCAGCAGCTTTCGTCAGGCACGGGACTTGGAACAGATCGATGTCTTGCTCCTGATTCCGTGCTTCTTGCTCGATTTCCTCTGCATCCATCCATTCAATGATGGGAATGGACGGATGAGCCGTCTGCTTACGTTGCTCCTGCTCTATCAGAGCGGATATTTCGTTGGACAATATATCAGCATCGAAAAAGCGATTGCGGATACAAAGGACAACTATTATGCGGCGCTGGCAGAAGCAGATCGGGGCTGGAGGGAAGGAAAGAATGACCCAGAGCCATTTATCACGTACATGCTGGCGATTATCTTGTCTTGTTACAAAGAATTTGAATACCGGCTGCATATCGCAGAGCAGTCAGGGACACGTAGTACGTCATATGATATTGTAAAAACGTGTATCGCGCAGAAAATCGGCACATTCTCTAAACAGGAAATCTTGGCAGAATGCCCGAGCATCGGCAGATCATCTGTCGAAGCAGCGTTGAGAAAGCTGGTGGCAGAGGGGGAGCTTGATAAGATTGGTGCGGGGAGGAAAACCCGCTATGCACGAAGAAACGGATGAGAGAAATATGCCTGCCGGCACAATCGGCGGGCGTATTTCTTTG
>ONJV01000013.1 GCA_900318215.1 uncultured Veillonellaceae bacterium | reverse complement strand
GGCGCCGTCGCCTGGAGCTCTTCCTCATACGCCTGCTGTTCGCGCAGGATGGCATCGCGCTCGCCGATGCGGCCGACATTGATGAGGATGCCGATGGCGAGCATCGTGAAAATCAGAGAGCTGCCGCCATAGCTGATGAACGGCAGCGGCACGCCGACGACCGGGAACGCGCCGCCGACCATGAGCATGTTGCAGATGCCCTGGCCGACAATCAGCACGACGATGCCGAACGACAGCAGCTGCCCGTACGTATCGCTCGCCTTGTTCGCGATGCGCACGCCATAGACGAGCAGCGCCGTGTACAGCAGAAAGACCGCGAGCGCGCCAAGATAGCCGTTTTCCTGGCAGAAAATCGCGAATGCGAAATCCGTATGGCCCTCCGGCAGGTAGTCATACTTGCTGAGGCCGACGCCGAGGCCCATGCCGAACAGCTTGCCCGAGCCGACCGTCGAAAGCGACTGGACGGTCTGGTAGCCGACGTTCTGCGCGTCCTGCCACGGATCCCAGACCATCTTCATGCGCTCGATGCGGTACGGCTGCTCCATGATGAACGCTGCTGCCGCTGCCACGAGCGCCGCGAGCGTGCCGAAGAACTGCGCCTTCGAGAGCTTGGCCGTCACGAGGAACAGCACAATCGGCACGCCGAGGATGACGGCCGCCGTGCCCATGTCCGGCTCTTTGAAGACGAGCGCCGCGAGAATCAGGATGAAGAACGTCTGCGGGTTCAGCGCCTCGACGAGGCGGACGTCGCGCCCGCCGTATTTCCGCGCGGCCATCGACGCCGCCATCATCATGATGGCCACGATCTTCGCGCCCTCGGCCGGCTGCACCTGCATGAGCGGCAGAGGCAGCCAGCGCCGCGCACCATTGACCTCGGGGCCGATGATGAAGACGAGCACGAGCGCGACGGCCGTCAAGAGATAGACGCCAGGCATGTAGCGCCGCCAGACATGGTAGTCGACGCGCGCACAGATGATGCAGACGACGATGCCGACGATGAGCGAGATGATATGGCGTTTCAGGAAGAAATACGGGTCATCGAAGCGCGTCTCAGCGATGACGAAGCTCGAACTCAGCACGTTCACCATGCCGAGGATAATCAGCACGGCCATGATGCCGAGCACGGCCTCCATGTCATTCTGCCAGAACTTCTTGCGCACGGGGCGCGACGAGCGCGCTTCTGCGTCTTCTGTCGTGACCGATGCATCGGATGGATTCACGCCGTCCGCCTCCTAATATCTTTCGACACATTCGCATCCTTCACGGAAAGATGACCTCGCAGCGGTTGATTTTCTCGCCGAAGCCAGAAAACTTCCGCTCGTACTCCGTCATGATGTTGTCCGGACGGTTCTCGGCATGGAGGTCATACGACACATCGCGCACGGGAAGCTCCGCCGCCTCGAATTCTTTCAGAGAGAAGTCGAAGAGCGGCCGGTTGTCCGTCTTGAAATGGAGCTCGCCGCCCTGCTTCAGGAGATGGCGGTACTTTTCAAGGAAGCCGCGATACGTCAGGCGGCGCTTGTAATGGCGCTTCTTCGGCCATGGGTCGCAGAAATTCAGGAAGAAGCGGTCGACTTCGCCCGGCGCGAAGATGCGCTCGATTTCGTGGATGTCGAAGACGAGCAGGCGCACATTCTTGAGCTCCATCGCCGCGACTTTCTTCGCCGCCGCATAGAGCACGTCCTGCTGCGCCTCGATGCCGATGAAGTTCACGCCCGGCTCGCGCTCGGCCATCTGGCTGATGAAATCGCCCTTGCCCGTGCCGAGCTCGACATAGAGCGGCGCCTCGCGGCCGAAGACCTCGGCCCAGCGGCCCTGCTGCTCCTCGCTCGCAGGTGCATCCTTCGGGAACACGAAATCATCAAAATCATGGATGGCCTTGTCCACCCAAGGCTTTCTTCTCAGTCGCACAAAGATTCTCCTTTATTTCTTTTCGAGATTGTATTTCTTCAGATAACGGTAGAGCGTCACGCGGCTCACGTTCAAGAGGTTCGCGAGACGGCTCACGTTGCCACCCGCGGCCTGCCATGCGCGCAGGAACACGTCGCGGTCTTCCTTCCACTTGTTGTCCGGCTTCACATCGCCCATGAGGCTGATGTCCTTCGGCCCGATGACGTCGCCCTTCGTGTTGAAGAACGCATATTCGAGCACGCTCTGGAGCTGCTTGATGTTGCCGGGCCAGTCGTACTGGCGCAGCACATCGACCGTCTCGTCCGGCAATTCCTTCTTCGGCATCTGGTGCTGCTCGGCGAGCTCGCTGATGATGTGGCGCGCGAGCTCGGGAATGTCCTCGCGGCGGCTGCGGAGCGACGGCACGCGGATGACGCTCTTCGAAATGATTTCATAGAACGCTTTCGAGAACAGGCCGCGCTCTGTCAGGCGCTTGAGGTCGCTGTCGCAAGCCGCGACGATGCGCACGTCGATCGTGCGCTCGACATCCTTCTCGCCGAGGCGGTGCGTCTTGCCCGCCTGCAAAGCGGCCGCAAGCTCATCGGCAATCGGCTTCGGCATCTTCTCGATCTCGTCGAGGAACAGCGTGCCGCCCGAGGCGAGCTCGAGGCGTCCCTGATGGCTGACCTCCGTGCCCTGCACGATGCCGAAGAGCTCCTGCTCGAGAAGCTCCGGCGTCGCATCGCCGCAGCGCAGCGAAATCAGCGGCCCTGCCGCACGGTTGCTCGCCTGATGGATGCCGTGCGCCATGCGCTGCTTGCCCGTGCCGGCCTCGCCCTGGATCAGGACGTGATGCTTGTTGCGTGCCACGCGGCCCGCCTTTTCGCGCACGCTCGCAAATGCCGCGCCGCTGCCGACCATCGAGCTCAGGCTGTATTTCGCCGTATAGCCCGCTGCATGCGCCACGAGCGTCCGCAGGTCCTCGATTGGCATCGAGACGACGACGACGGATCTGACATTCTGCTCCTCGTCGCGCTCGAGCGGCACGACCGTCGTGATGTCCTCGTACGTCTTGACCTGCGTAATCCACGTCACTTCCTGATTGTACGACGGGATGCCGCGGAAGCCTTTGTAAATCGGCGTATGCTGATAGTTCAGAATCACGTCGTTGAGATTCAGCCGCTTGCCCGTCTCGTGCTCCTGTTTCGCGCCGATGCGCGTCAGGCGCTCCTTGCCGAGCTTGTTCGTATAGGCGACCTCGCCGCCCGGCAGCACATGATAGACCGCGAACGTCGTCGCGTCGAGGATGGCCTCTTCCGCCTTGATGCGGATGGCTTCCGAAAGATGTGCCTCGAGCGCCGTCTTCATCGTCAGCAGCAGCGCGATGATGGCGTCCTGCGGCATCTGCACCTGCTCCATCGAGACGAGCGTGATAATATACTGACATTCCCCGCCGATTTTGACCGGTGCCGAGCACGCATCGCCGAGCTGACATTCCTCGACCCACATCTCGGGGCCGAACATCCAGAACGGCGTCTGATGCTCATACGCCACGCTGATGCTCGACGTGCCGACCTCCTCGATGCCGACGCGCACGCCCTCGATTTCTCCCGGCGTCATCTGGTAGAACGGCAGGCTGTAACTCTTGAGCACGACACAGTCTGCATCAATGAGCAGCAGCGACAAATTGTACTCCTGGAAGAACTCGCGGATGCCCTCGCTGAGCTTCGCAAGATAGTCGATGGCGCCCTTGTGCTTCTCCTGCAACGCGCGGAAAGCTTCCGCTGACAGGCGATGCGACGTATTCATCTTGTCCGCCTCGACGCCGAGTTCCTGGCTCCGCTGCCACGACTCCGCGACCCACGGATGCACATTCGGGTCAAGCACCCCCTCCTTCCGGAATTTTTCATAATACCGCTCAAGCTTCTCGCGGCTGCGATGTTCGCGAATCATCGGAACTTCCCCTTCCCTGACACTTATTTTGGATTTATTCATCATATTTCGATTGTATCATTGTATACCCAGTAATCTTCATTTTAGCAAGCATCCACCGGGACTGCAACCGGTTTTTCTAAAAAACTTTGCCCCTTGCGCCCATTTTTTCACAAGACCTCCCCACGCCGAAACAAACTATGCTATAATAAGTGGGAAACTTTCTGAAAGAAGAGGTGCCAGCATGGCAAAACAATATCGCAAGCTCCAGGAAAAACTCTACAAGAAACCCACAGAGAAGAAAGCGCCCGAGCAGAAAATCGGCAAGGACTACGTCCTCATGGCCGTCACCGTCTTCACCGTCCTCGTCACCTGCGCGGGCTGGACGAGCCTCGACAACGTCAGCCGCGCCATGTACTCGCTGCTCTCCGTCTCGCTCGTCCTCACGTACGCCAAGCGCCACGCAAAGCTCGACGAGCAGAAGCAGACCCTCGTCGAACGCGGCAGCCTCATCACAATGGCCCTCGCCGTCGTCCTGTTCTTCGTCTCGCTCTACGTGCATTTCACGTCGTGAGGCAGAGCGGGCACGCAAAAAACGGCATACGAAAGCCGCTGCGATGTCGTCGCAGCGGCTTTTCTCATGCATGAAAATAGGAAAAATGTTCTTCTCGTGACACTTTTTCGCTAGAAAAAATGTCGTGTACATGAATCAAAAGGAGCTGATGCCATTTATCCATCAAGCCGAAAGCCATCACCAATATTGATTCTTATAATCTTTCCATTCTCCACCACAATCAAAACGCCCGTTGTCAAATTACTCACGGAACGATAATAATACCACTCTCCTTGCAACTTCAAGGGTGCTCCATAAATCTCTCCCAATGCAGACTCTCGCATTCCCACGTAGACTCCGACTGGGGTCGAAAATCCGTTGTTCGCTGTCACAATGACATGCGATACCGTATTCCAGTCATCAGCATGAAAACAAATTTTCACGTCATTCCCATAATACCAAACATGTTCCCAAGCATCCTCCTCGCCATCATATTCATTCCTGATTTTTGTCGGCTCTCCATAAACGCTTTTGACGTACGCAACCGTTGAATTGACGGATATTCCTCCAAGAGAGATTTCGCCATCGCTGACTGGCCCTGCGAAACATGTAGATGAAACCAACAGCAACAAAATCAGCACTATGAGGCCCCTTTTCAAAATCCACAGCTCCTTTCTTTTGGATATTTTATCAAGCCACTTCACAAATGAAATTCCTGAAAAAGCTTTTCACGCAAATCTACATTCTGCGCTGCCTGAACGATTTCCCTATCGCGACCAGCAACATGAAGCTTTGAGACAAGTTGCGCGAAACGACTTACTCCACGTTCCTCACCACGTTTCTCGCCCCTTTCTTCTGCACTCATCAGGCCGGAGCGATAATCCATGAGCGCCATCTCACGGTTAACATACTTCAAACGTTCTTCCTTGTTCTGCAAAAAAATATTCGTCGCATCATAAGCATGATTGATTGCCGCTTCGCTCATCGCCAGCTCCTCCTTCTCCTGCTTGTTCATGCGGTTGGCAAAGTATGCCATCCATCGTTCCATCTTCGTCATATCACGAATCGGCTTCTTGACGTTCTTCACAAATTTAGGAAGTTCAAGAAAATGAAGTTCCATATCATCATTCAAACGATTCTTCGTTTCCAGATTATAGATGCTGTACATCGCATGCGGCTCCACTTGCGGCAAAAGATTGAACGCAAGGATATTGATTGTGATTGTTGGCTTCAGATCGTTATAATTCGCTCCAGACGGCAGACGCATGAGATACATCTGTGCCCAGTAGTAAAGCGTCCGGCGTTTCATATTCTGATAGTTGATAACTTGTACCTCGACATCGATGAACTCCCCAGTATCAAGCTCGCAAGCCACATCGAGACGCGAAAGCTTATCGGCGTCATTTTGTGGAATCTGCTCTGTCGGCAGAAAGTAAATTTCTTTGATTTCATGACCAAGTGATGGTTCGAGAACGGCATTCAAGAAATCCATCGTAATATTCTTTCGTTCAACTTTTCCAAAAATGAATTTGAAAAGTACGTCATTCATCGGATTAGCTCCGTGAACATCCAATCGGTCAAAAATCTTTCTTGATAGTTCCTGCTGATCCAAACGAATACACCTCCAATCCGCGCAATCACTATATCCTTATTATACCATCCACAATGCCCTCGAACAATCGAAAGCCGCCTGCTGGAGATTTTTTGCGATTTTTCGCAATTTTCTCCAGTAGGCGGCTTGTGTTATGCTTGATGTCCTTTTTCCCAGAACGCCTTGATTTCTTCTTCCGTGTACCCTCTCCTGACTGACTTCCACCGGTCGTGGAGCCAGAACCATTCTTCGGGGTACTTTCGGATATGCTGCTCGGTCAGGGTGGCGAGCTGCTGGGTCGTACGCTGGATGTCGGCGCGCTTGTCTTTTGTTTTCGGCGTGTAGATGGGCGGGGAGATGATGAGGGTGTGCCTGCCCGTCTTGTCGTCGCGATGCATGAAGGCGGGGAAGATGGGGACGGTGCGGAAGCGTCCCATGCTGGCGGCGCCGGTGAAGTAATTCGTCGCCTGGCCGAAGAATTTGACGAGGACGCCGTCGCGGACGGAAGGATCCTGGTCCATGATGAGGCCGATCATAAAGTTTCGCGCCATCATATCGAACATCTCGCGCACGCCAGTCTTGTAGGTGATGTGCATGCCGATGAGCGTGCGCTGTTCGACGATGAACTTGTTCGCGCCCTGAGCGCGCTGCTTTTCGGCGACGCCGACGAGCGGGATGCCCGCCTGCGCGAACGCGCCGCCCATGAGCTCCCAGTTACCGCTATGCGCCGTCGCGATGATGCCGCCCTTGCCGGCCTTCAGCGCTGCCTGCAGGTACTCGAGTCCCTCGATGGAGACGTAGTCCGCGACATGTTTCTTGATGACGGGAAAGCGCAGGACTTCCATGAGCATCGGGCCGAAGCGCACAGCCGAGGCCTTGGCGATACGCCATGCCTCATCATCCGAGACGCGCAGGCATGCCTTGACCTGGTTCATGGCGAGGAGCTTGCGCTTCTTCGGCACGACGGGCCATGCGATGCGGCCGATGCACCAGCCGAGGCTGTCAGCGAGGCCGCGCGGCAGCAGGCAGGCAAGAGCGCTCAGGAGTTTCAGGAGGTAGTAGGAAATCACGTTCCCGCCTCCTTATTTTTTGTCCTTCTCGTATTTGTCGACGAGCTTTGTCAGGCGCTTGACTTCTTTGCGGAGCTCGGGCAGGTGCTTCATGGCCGCCTGCATGCGGAGCCACTCCGTGTGGCTCTGGACGGGGAAGCCCGCGCAGAACTGGCCTTCGGGCATGTCGCCGATGATGCCGGAGCGCGCCGCATAGACGGAGTTCGCGCCGATCGTGATGTGGCCGACCGTGCCGACCTGGCCGCCGAACGTGACGTTGTGGCCGACGGTCGTTGAGCCGGAGATGCCGGTCTGCGCAACAATCAGGCAGTTCGGGCCGATCTTGCAGTTGTGGCCGATGTGAACGAGGTTGTCGATTTTCGTGCCGTGGCCGATGACGGTCGAGCCCATGGCCGCGCGGTCGATGCCGTCATGCGCGCCAATCTCGACGTCGTCTTCGAGCACGACGTTGCCGACCTGCGGCACTTTCGTGTGGACGCCGTCTTTTGTCGTGAAACCGAAGCCGTCGGAGCCGATAACAGCCGAACTGTGGATGACGCAGCGCTTGCCGACGCGGCAATGCTCGCGCACAGTCGCGCTCGAATAGATGACGGTGTCGTCATCGACCTCGGCATACTGGCCGATATAGGTATGCGGGTAGAGCATGACGCGGTCGCCGATGACGGCATGGTCATCGACGCAGGCAAACGGAAGAATCGTGACGTCTTTGCCGATCTTGACATCTTCACCAATATGCGCTTCTGGGCTCACGCCCTGCGGGAAGACGAGCTTCGGCGTGAAGACTTCGAGGAGCTTTGCAAAGGCTGCGCGCGGCTCTTCGACGTAAATGACCGGCTTCGGGAACCCCTCGATGCCTTCCGGCAGCATGACAGCGGCGGCTTTCGTGGCCTTCGCCTCTTCGATATGCGGCTCGACGGCAAACGTGAGCTCGTGCTCCCCTGCCCCTTCGATGTTGTCGAGGCCGGAGATGACGATGGTCTCGTCTCCGACGACGCGCCCGCCGACGTACTCCGCGATTTCTTTCAGCGTCTTCTTCATGCGCTCACCCGCTCCTTCTTCTTACTGCAGTTTCTGGATGGCTTCATCCGTGACATCGATGCCGCCTTCGACGACGGTCTTCTGCATCTGCTGGTTGTCGACGATGGCGTCAAGCTTCTTCTCCTTCGCAACGTCAGCAAGCGCCGTGTCGAGCTTCTGCTTGAGTTGGATGCTGTAGGACTGGTTGAGGCCTGCGACCTTGCGCTGCGCCTCCTGCTGCGCCTTCTGGAAGTCCTCGTCGCTCATGGAATTCTTCTTCTCCGCGAGATCCTTTTCGGCCTCATCCTGAGCTTCCTGAATCTTCTGGTTGCCTTCTTCGACGAGGGACTGGATCTGCGGCGCTTCCTTCATGATGCGGTCGCCGTCGATGTAGCCGATCTTCGTCTGGCCGCAGCCCGACATGACGAGCGAGGCCGCAAAGGCAGCTGCGATGAGCAAACGGGATTTCTTGGTGAGTTTCATTTTCGTGATTCTCTTCTTTCTATGTTCTATCAATCATTGGCGGGCGGGTCGCTTTCGAGCTCGTCCAGGACTTCGTCCGTGACATCCGTCGCATCGACGCTGACGGTCTTGACATATTTCTCAGGGACGTCGGGGCCAGCGGCCGGACGGAAATCATCGGGCAGAAGCGACGCGAGACTCCGTGCAGGGTCGCAGACGATGAGCGTGAAATGATGGAGAATGGCGACTTTCGCCGCCTTGCTCGCGATGTCATTCAAAATTTTCGACTCGAGCGCGAGGATTTTCTGCTCGTTTTCCTCCAGCGCGTCCTGCGTAGCAAGCGCTTGCTGCTGGCGCGCCGCCGAGGCCTGCATCTGCTCGCTGATTGCTGCGATGTCACGCTGCTGCGCCTCGGACTGCGCCTTTGCCGCCTCGGTCTGCCGCTGCGCCTGGAGCTTCTCAAGATTTTCGTGGCTGGCTGCAAAGTCTTTTTCGACCGAGGCTTTCGCATAGCCTGCGATTTCCTGCTGCCAGTCACGATAAAGCGCAATCTGCCGCCCGCCGCGCTCGGCTTCGAGGTCGTCGAGGTCGGCGTTGAGCTTCGCGACCGTTTCATCAGAAAGCCCCATGGCCTCGCGGTTATCAAGCTTGAGCTTGATATTGAGGATGGCATTGAGGTATTCTGCGTTGATGGCATCGCGGCGGGCCTTGTAGTCTTCCTCCGTCGAGGCTTTGTAGTCAGCCGCCGCCTTCTTCTGGGCGCGCTCGAGCTCGGCCCGCCGTCCGATGACGTCCTGCGCATTCTTCTGCCAGACGGAGTCGTCAAAGGGCTTCTGCTCGATTTCGGGCGGCTGGACGGCGAGCGGCGCGGGGAGCGCCGTGCTTTCCTGCAAGCGCGCTTTGAGCTCCGTGCGCTCCTGCAAGAGCTTCTGGAGATCGCCATAGGCGGGATGCGCCTGCACGAGCTCCTGCAGGCGGACGACGCCTGTCTCGCTCGCCGTCTGCGTCGCTGCAGGCGGTGTCTGCCGCTGGAGCGCCTGGCGCGTCAGCACGGCGCCGAGACAGACGAGGAGGATGGCGAAGGCTGCGCCGATGAGGATGCGCTTCTTTCTGCGGCTTGGCGGCCCCGCCTCGGCCGGCGCTGCGCCCTGCCCTTTTTCCGCGTCGGCCATGAAATCTCCCCCTATTCAGAAAGATACCGAGCGCATCAAGTGGCTCGGTATCTTGTTTCCTTGTTTGGAATCCGATGGATTATTTTGCAATCTTCTTGACGACGTCCTGCGTGATGTCCGTGCCGCCGTAGACGACTGCGTTCTTGTCGATGACGACCGTCAGGCCCTTGGCATCAGCAACCGATTTGACCGCTTCTTCCACGGATTTCTGGATCGGCTCGATGAGCTCCTGCTGCTTCTGCTGGAGGCGCTGCTGCGTCTGCTGATAGTAGTCAGATTTCTCCTGGTCGCTCATGTTCTTGGATTTCTCCTCGAAATCCTTCTGAGCATCCTGCACGGCCTGCTGGAGTTCGGAGTTCGCACTCTGGAGCTGCGGATGCTGGCTCATAATCTGGCGGTAGTCGACCGTGCCGACGTTGCTGTTGCCAGCTGCCGACGCCATGCCAGAGCCGAACTGCGTCAGCGCGAGGGCGACGACGGAGCCGACGAAGACGAGCGCGATGAGCACGCTGATGATCTTGACCGATTTCTTCTGGAACGTAATCATGATATTGTTTTCTCCCTTTCCCTATCTCTGGGTGTATTTGGGTAAATTGGATGTCAGTCGCTCGCTCTGAGCCCTGAAACACGTTTCATTATAGCAAAGTCTCAAGGCCGATTCAAGCCGTATTCCTGACAGAATGCAATTTTCAAAAATTGCCGAGGAAGCGCAGCCAGCCGCCTTCGTTGTCGCAGGCATACTCGACGCTGAGGAAGTCATGGATGCGATAGCGGATGGCACCTTCGCCGCGCGTGTCCGCGTCGTGGTACTCATAGCGCAGATACCAGTCCGGGGCAATCTGCCAGCCGAAGTCATAGACGGGGCGGTGCTCTTTGAAGTCATAGCGCAGCCCTGCGCGCGTGCCGTAGCCGAGGTCGCGGCTCCAGCCGAGCTGCCAGCGCCATTCGACGTCCTGCGGCGTGACGTCCGTGAGCAGGTAGAGCTCGTCGACGCGAGAAAACCGCCGCCCGGCATAAAGCCGCACGAGCAGGTCTTCCTCGTCGCTGTGCGTCGCGGACGAATCGCGGCCGACATCGAGCCAGCCCGTCAGGCGCAGACGGTAGCGCGAAGAATCCGTGCGCGCCATGACTTCCGCCCGCTCGCCTGTTTTGAGCGTGACGTCCGTCTTCATGCGCATGAACGTGAAATCCGGCTGCTGGTCGACCGCATCAGCAAAGAGCTGCTCGAACGCGGCGCGGTGGCGCTCCGTGAACGCCACGGGCACGCCGACGAGCACGTTCACGCGGTCTTTGAGGAGCTCGCGATGCGTGAGCAGCAGGACGTTCGGCATCGTGTCGGAGCGCATGGAAAGATCGACCGTGCGCACGACGGGCACGCGCGGATAAACCGTGAGCTTCACCTGCGCATTGGTATCGGCCGTGACGTCGAAGTCTGCGCGGAACTCCGGCAGATGCTCAGCAAGGTACGCGTTGACCTCGCGTTTCAATACGCCATTCGTCCAGTCGGCCGCCGCAATCGGCAGGCCGATGAGCGCACGGTCAAAGACTTGCTCGACGCCCGCAAGATCCTGCCGCACCATGGATTCCACCTCGGGCGTCATGCCATCGACCTGCGTCTCGACGGCGACAGACTGCACGCGGTCGGCCCACGGCACGAGCGTGACCTGCACGCGCGCCGTCTCGCCAGGCACGACCTTGGCATCCGTCACCGTGTAGCCGACGAGGACTTTGTCGAAGACCTCGCGGATCAGGGCAGCCTGTTTCGCGGCATCCGCCGCAGGCATGTCGGCAGGCTTGCCGAGCAGGAGCTGCCCTGCAATCGCCTCGATGCTCGTCTCCATGCGGGCGGTGACGGGTGACGGAATCGCCTCGGAAGATGTGACGGTCGCTTTAACGGAATCGATGCGCGGAGATGCATTAGCGGGTGCGGCAAACAGCAAGAAAAGCAAAAAAAGGAGAATCCCTCGAAAAAAGCATTTCGCTTTTGTTCTACCTTCGACTTGAAATTCCTTAATTTTGCTTGTACCTACCTTCGACACTCCCCCCGCCGCAAGCGGCCCGTCCCCCCTCTGGGAGGGGGGCAGGTGTAGACGATGCATTTTGCAACAGCTCCAAAATTTCTATTCGCCGTTAGAAAGTCCCGCCGACGCTGAAGTGGACGCGACCGCCATCGTCGCCGCGGCCGTAGTCGAGGCGAATCGGGCCGAGCGGCGTCACGAGCGACATGCCGATGCCGACGCTGCCGTGGATGTCATCGGGCCAGAGGCCGCTCTCCCAGGCACTGCCCCAGTCGGTGAAGATGGCGCCCTGCACTTTGCTGACAATCGGGAAGCGGTACTCGAGCGTCGCGAGGAACATGTGCTCGCCGCGGAACTGGTCGTCGCGGTAGCCGCGCAGGCTGTCCTGGCCGCCGACCTTGTAGCGCGCGTACTCGGAGATATGGCCGTCCGACCAGCCGTACTGGCCCCGGAGCGCCCAGACCTGGTTCTTGCCCGCCTTGAAGTAGCGCTGATCCTCGATGTCGGCCTTGCGGTAGTCGAAGTCCGCGCCGAAGCCGCCGATTTCGCCTGTCAGTGCGATGCGGCCGCCCGACGTCGGGAAATAGATGTTGTCGCGCGTGTCCGTGACGTGCTGGAGCGTCAGGCTGCGCGTCGTGCCGAAGTTGTCGTCGAGCCACTTCGTATCATGGCTGCGGTCGCCCATATTGCCGTCATCGACATGGCGCACATACGAGTCCTTGCGGTTGCGCAGCGTGATGTAGTTCGTCGAATACTCGCTGACCGGACGGCCGAGCGTGATTTCGCCGCCAGAGTAATGGCGCATGTACGACTCGATGTGGTCGCCGTTTTCGTCGTAGTCATCGTACTCGTACGTGCGGTTGTAGATGCGGAACGTGCCAACGGTCTGTTTCTTGTCGAGCCACGGACGGCGGTACGAGAAGCTGTAGCCGTGCGAATCCGTGTCATCGCCGCTGAACTGGTACGTGATGTTGACAGCATCGCCCGTGCCGCGGAAGTTCGTGTCTCCGATGCCGATCATGCCGATGACGCCGTCCTGGCTCGAGTAGCCCGCGCCGACGCTGAACGTGCCCGTGCGGCGCTCCTTGACGTTCCACTCGACGACGACGGCATTCGGCTCGACGCCCGGCTGGACTTTCGGCGTGACTTCCTCGAAGAAGCCGAGGTTGTTGACGCGCTGCCAGCTGCGCTGCGTCTTCTTCGCGTTGAACGGCTCGCCGACTTTCTGGCGCATCTCGCGCAGGATGACGTAATCCTTCGTCTTTTCGTTGCCCTTGACCTTGAAGCCCTCGATCTTGCCCTCGTTGATCTTGATTGTGAGGTTGCCGTCCTTGTCGATGTTGAGGTCGGTGATTTTCGCGAGGATGTAACCATCCGCACGGTATTTCTCCTGGATTTCCTGCACGTTCTTCTTGAGCGTCGTGCTGTTGAGCATCTCGCCCGTCTTCAGCGTCACGAGGCCCATGAGATCGTCCGTCGTCTCGACCGTGTTGCCCGTGATGGCGATGCTCTTGAGCGTCGGATTCTCGAGCACATGGTACGTCAGCACGACGCCCTCGGGCACTTCCTCGAACGTCGGGAACAGGTCGTAGTAGTAGCCCGTCGCGACGAGCGCATCGACGTCCGCGTCGAGGCCTTTCGCCGTGTACGTGTCGCCCGTGCGCATGTGGACGGCGTTCTTCGCCGTCGCGAGCGTGGCATCCGTCGCGCCATCGAAATCGAGGTCGACGATGGTCTTGCCTTCGTATCGCTGCTTGTAGGCGTCGATGGCCGCCTCGGTCGGGCGGAGCTTCGCCCAGTCGCGCACGCGCTCGCTGACCTCGCCCTCTGTCGTTGCCGACGTCGCCGTCGTGGCAGACGAAGCAGCGCCGACCGTCGCCGTGGCCTCGTTGGAAGCCTTCGCATCCGATGATGATTCTTCCGTCGCCGGAGCCTCTGCCGCTGCGGCATTGTTCTCCGTTGCTGTTTCTACAGGAGCTGCTGCGTCGTTCTGCGCTGCTGGCTCCGTCGTGCTCTGCGCATCCGTCGGCTCTGCAGCCAGCGTCATCCCCGGCACAGCTGCGAAGCTCGTGGCGAATGCGATGGCAGCCGCCAGTTTTCGATAAGTCTTCTTCGTCAAAAGTCAAACCTCCTGTGTGGTCGTGCTTTTCGAAAATCCCAAATATACTCTGTTCAAGTCATATCTTTCATTATATCGGGTTCTCATGGCTCTCGCAAGGCTTTTCCTGCTGTCTGCATGAGTTTCTGCGTCTCGTGAGCCGGAACGGCGGGCGCGGCAGGTGCGGCAGCAGGCTGCGCGGCCTGTGATGACGTGTTTTCAGGAGCCGCCGTCTCGCGCGAGGACGCTGCGGGCACGGCGCTGCCTGCATCCGGCACAGCCGCTTCCGCTGACGATGGCGTCGCAACAGCTGGCAAAGGTGACGCATCGACTGACACTGATGCTGAGCCGTCAGGCTCCACTGCTGCTTCTGGCTGCGCTACTTCCTCTGTCCCGTCCGACGGCTGCGCCTGCATCTCGGCGGGCGGCGCTGGGATACCCGCCGTCTCCTGCGGCGGCGCGACGGCCGGCGTCAGATAAAACGCGAGCGCCGCAAACGCAGCCGCCGCTGTCAGCGGCAGCAGGCGCGCGAGGCGGCGACGCCAGACGGCACTGCGCGCCTCAGGCTCGGCTTCCTGTACATGGCGGAGCTCCGCCTGCGCGAGCATGACCTTGAGATCGCCGCGGATGCCGCTCCCTTTTGAAAGCGAGGCGTCCGCCTCGTCGAGCCAGTCGCGCGCTGCGCGGATGGACTGCTGTTTCTTGTCATCCATATAGCGCCCTCCCTTCTTACTGCGTTATATATTCTGGACCGGCTCTTCATTTCTGGCATTCCAAAAAACACGAAAAACCGCGATTATCGCGGTTTTTCTATGATTATTGAAATTTATTCTATCAAATACACCATTTTTCTTTTCCGAGGGGGACGCTGAGAAAATGAATCCGTCCAGATTGCCGCAGATTTTTCGTCCTATCAAGGAGGCAAACCGCAAGGCGTAGCAGAGCTACGTCGAGGATTTGCCGACGCGGAGAGGACGGAAAAGATGCCGCAAGATGGATGGAGGAATTTCTCAGCGTCCCCCTCACCAGTGCTGCATGAATCTCGACAGCATGCCGCGCACGCGGCGGATGCCGCTCTTCTGCAGGCGGTAGACATGCGATGTCGAGACGTCGAGCGCATCTGCCATCGTCTCGACGGGCTGGCTTTCGAGGTAGACGCCCGTCAGCACGGCGCGCTCTTTCTCGGGCAGGCGGTCCATCGCGGCGTGCAGGCGGCCGGCGAGCTCGTGCGACTCCGCCGCTTCGGGCACGGAGAGCGCGGCCGTGTCGGCAAGGCTTTCCTTCAGAGAATCGCCACCCGCCTCGGGCTGCGCATCCATGCACGCAATGTCCGAAGCGCCTTCCTTCCGCAGGAAGTCGGCCATGCGGCCGCGGATGCGATGCACGGCGAACAGGCTGAACGCAACGCCCCGCGCGGGGTCATAGCGCTCGACGGCTTCGATGAGGCCGACCGTGCCCTCCTGGATGACATCCATGATGCCGGGCAGCGCGCGGTACGGCATGGCCTGCTTGAAGACGAGCGGCTGGTACGATTCGATGATCCGGCGGCGCGCAACCATGTCGCCGCCAGACTTATACGCCCGCCAGAGCGCTGCCTCCTCGTCGGGCTCCAAGAGCTCGACGCTTTGCAATTCTTTCATGTAATCTTCAAGACGCACGCTTGCGCACCTCCTTTCGCTCCGAATAGTCTACACGTTGCAGATTAAAATTTGTAGCGTGCTTCGACGCCGACAACCGTATCGCCGGATTCGCGGTCGAGCGTGAAGCCGATGGCATCGCTGAGATCGTACTGGAAACCATAGCGCTGCGTGCTGTTGCCGCCGATGGCGCGGACGTAGTGCAGCTGCGTCTTGCCTCCGATGCGCTTGCCCATCTCGACGTTGTAGACATTTTCGTCGTCATTATCGCTGTCGCCGCGCGACTGCTGTTCGAGCACCGAGCCGCTGCCGCGCGAGATGCGGAACGTATCGAGCCAGAGCAGGCTGCGCATCTGTTCTTCGAGCTGGCCGAGCACGGTCATCTGGAGGCCGATGTTGACGATGTCGCTGGCATCGAGGTTCATCGAGCCGCGCTTGTACGAGCTCTGGAGCGTCAGCATCGTGAGGATTTCCGTCTGGCTGTACTCGGGATTCGACGTCAGATGGACTTCCATGTTGTTGTTGAGCGCGCCCTCGAGCCTCAGATAGATGCTCGTCGAGCCGACTTTCGTATCGGCGAGGAACTTGATGCTCGGCAGGAAGCTTTCCACCTGGTCAAACGTCGCCGTGCCCTCGCGAATCCGGAAGACATTCTTGAGATACGAAACCGTGCCGCCGCGCTTGACGTGGAACTCGCCCGTCGGCGAAGGATAAAGGATCGAACCGCCGAAATGCGCCGCGCCCGTGATGTACATGTCATAGAGCGAGGAACTGTAGAAATGGACGTTTTCGCCCGCCGTGACATCAACGTCGAGCAGGACGTCCGGCAGCACGCCGTCGCCCTCGGGAATCATCGGGATGGAGACCTCGCAGTTGTCGAAGTCGAGATGGCCCGAAAGTTTCGGCCGGTAGTAGATGTTGCCCGCCGGGTCGGCAATCTCGCTGTTCTCGACATGGAACGCGCCCGTGATGGGGCCTTTGTACGCGACCGAGGCGATTTCGAGGCCATCGGCCGTGAGGTCGGCTGCATACGTTTCCGGCGTCAGGCCGCTGAGCGCGAGGTGGCCGCTGCCCGTGAACGTGCCCTTTCCCATCTTGCCCGAAAGTTCTTCGAGCTTGATTTCATTCCCTTGCAGCGTCAGCACGCCATGCAGGGATTCGATGGGCGTCTGGATGAGCTTGAGCTTCACGGCGCCGTCGGGCAGCGAGAGCTTGCCGGAAAACAGCGGATGCGCCGCCGTGCCCGTGATCAGCACGTTGCCGCGCGTCTCACCGACGGCCCATTCGACCTGGTCAGAGAGCATCGGGAGAAGCGAGAGGTCGGCGTGATCGAGCGAGACCTCGAGATGAATCTGCTCGAAGTCTGCGAGCTCTTCATCGCCGCCCGCGACGAGCGCATGGAGCGGCACGATGCCCTTCGCGCTCGCCTGATATGTCTGCGCGTTCTTCTGCGTGCCGACCGTCTTCTGCACGACGAGGTTCTTCACATCGACGATGCCGTGGAAGAGCTTTGCCTCGCCTGAAAGCGTGTCAAATGTCGAGCCCTGGATGCCGCCATTCTTTGCCGTCAGCGCAATCTGCCCCTCGGGGCTCGAGATGCTCCCGGAGAGCGTCGCATCGATGTCGGCCGTGCCGAGCACGTCAGCTTTGAGCCCTGCCGCCTTCGTGAACATTCCGAGCGCGATGTCCCGCGCCGTGAGCTTGAGCCCAAGCGTGCCATCGAGCGCTGTCGTGCCCGTGAGCTCGAACGTGCCGCTGCCCTGCTGGCCTTTGCACGTATCGATATGGAGCACGCGGTCTTCGAGCTTTGCCGCGATCTCGACGCCGTGGACGTCATAGCCCGCAATCGTGCCCTGCGCCATCGTGCCCTCGACATCGAGATATGGATTTTCTGCCGTGCCGCCGACAATGGCCGTGGCATTCATCGTGCCCTGCACGAAATCGTTCTTCTGGTTCAGCAGCGCGCAGAGGTTCGTGAGGTCGGCATCCTGCACGACGACATTGCCCGTCAGCGCATGGCTCTCCGTGTCGGCCTGGAGCTCGAGGTCGTAGCTGCCGTCGCCCTGCAAGAAGCCGAAGCGGTCGAGCGAGATCATGCCGCTTTCATAATGCGCGTGGCCGTAGGCGCGCGGGATGTCGACGCCGTTGAGCGTCAGCGACTTCGCATCGAGCGTGCCATCGAAAATCGGCGCGTTGATGAAGCCCGTCACATGGCCTTCGAACGTGCCATGACCAGACACTTCGTACGGCAGCTTGTGCTCGACGCGCTTCATGTCGATGTCGCGCACGTCGATGTCGAGATTCAGGCTCTCATCGAGGCCGACCGTGCCGTTCAGCACGGCATCGACCATCGGCGAATAGATATGGAAGACCTGCAGGCGCAGGACGTCGTCCTTGAGGAAATAGTCGCCGTCCATGCCCGAGAGCAGGACGCCGCGATAGCTGCCGCGGTAGAAATGGATGTAGCCGACGGCCTCGGGATGGTCGAGCGTGCCCGTGAAATGAATCGTGTTGTCCACGTTGCCCGTGATGGGCTGGCCGGGCGCGACGAGCGCCGCGATATCCTCCATGCGCGCGCCCATGCAGTCGACGCGCAGGTCGAGCGCCTTTTCGCCCGTCAGGCCGATGGAGCCCGTGACGAGCCACGTCTCCTTGCCGCCGTTCTCCATGAGGAAATCATCGACCGTGATTTTGTCGAGGCTGCCCGAAGCGCGCAGCACGAGGCTGTCAAACGGCTGCTGGAAGGCCTTGCCGTGATTCGCCGAGAAATCGAGCGTGACGGCGGGGTCGCTGAGGCTGCCCGTGAGCTGGCCCTTGAAATCGCAGAAGCCCGTGATGTCGGCACGCGCATCGAAGCTTTTGAGCAGCGAAAGGTCGAAATGGCCGCCATAGAACGCGAGGTCGAGCGCTTCGCCGCCACGGATTTCGCCCTCGAGGCCGAGGTTCGAGTTGTTCGGGAGCTTCGCGCTCAGGTAGTCAATCTTGATGTCGCGGCCGCGAACGGCCAGCGAGGCACTGAGATTGTCAATCGGAAGCGCGCCATAACTGCCTTTTGCGAGCGAGACACTGCCATTCGCCCAGAAATCATCGATGGCGGCACCTTTGCCATGCGCCGTGACATCAGCCTGCGCACGGCCCGTCAGCGCATCGAGCCCCGCGAGGGACGACGTCCTTGTCGCCGCATACGACTGCACGGCTGCGACATCGATATTGTCGGCCTTGACATGTGCCGTATACGCCTGGTCATCCAGCGAGAGCTCACCCTCGCCCGTGACCTGCCCGCCGAAGACGCCCGCATGGACGTTCTGCAGGTAGAGCACGCGGTTCAGGAGCCGTGCATGCGCCGAAGCGTTCTGGAACGAAATGCCGGCCGCCTGCCCCGATGCGACCGTGACGTCACCGTCTATCATCGGGTCAGAGAACGTGCCGCCGACTTTCGCCGTGACGCTCACGGGGCCTGCGTAGTCCGCAGCCGCGATAGCCGCTGCTGCCTGCGGCCGCGCCTCGGCAATCGCCGCGAGCAGCGGCGCAGGGTCGAAAGCTTCAGCGCTCGCCTCGAGATTCATGGCCGGCGACGTCGTATCGAAGCGGACGCTGCCATGCACGCTTGCCGCCTGCCCCTGCACGGCAGCCGTGAGGTCGCCGCCGACCTCACGGTTCGTGAAATGCGTGAAGCCCTGAACATCGCGAATCTCGATGCCCTGGACATCGACCGCGCCGTCTTCGACCTCGCCCTGTCCGACCATCGAGAGGTCGCCGACATCGGCGCGGCGGTAGAGCGATGCTTTTGCCGTCTTGACCTTGCCGCCCAGAACCCTGATGCCGTCAGGCAGCAGCCCATCGGGAATCAGCGCAAGGTAATTCGCGGCATCGACGTCCGCGACCTCGACATTCAAAATCTGGCGGTCGCTTGACAGCGTGCCTGATGCATGGACGCTCGCACCCTGGTTCTCGCCCGCCACATCGACCTTGTAGGCCGGAGCCTCCGCGAAGTCGATGGAGCCCGCGACGTTTTCAAGCGTGAGCTCGCGGCCTTCTATGCGGCCCGTCACGCGAGCATCCTCGAGGACAATCTTGCCCGAGAAGCCCGAGCCGCCCGAGGATTTTGGCGAGATGTCCGCGATGTTCCATGTGCCATCATCGCGGCGCTCGACCGTCGCCTCGGCGCCCGTGACCGTCACGGTCTCGATGGCCGAGGCCGGATTGTCCTTGAGCTGGAACACAGAAAGCAGGCGCAAGTGCACCTGGGCCTCGGGGGCCCTGACGATGCACTGCGCCTGCTTGTCATAAATTGCGATATCGTGGAGTGTGGCGTCATGAAGCGACGTGATTTTCATGGAGCCGACCTGCGTCTCCGTGCCGAGCTGGTCCGTCAGCGTGGACGCAATCGTCCCCGCTGCGCGCTCCATGAGAGCGCCGGACTGGACGTAGTACCAGGCACCGGCACAGACGAGGAGCACGAGGGCTGCGGCGATGCCGCAGAAGAGACCGATTGTCTTGCGATGCATCTGCTTCATGATAGCCCCACCTCATTTTTCATTAACCAGCGAGTTCTGCCTCCACATTGGTGCTTTCCTGCTGGACATTTTCTGCCGGTGCGGCTTCCTGCTTTGCCTGCGTCTTGGCGGCGTCAGCAGCAGCGGCTTTTTCCGCCTTCTCTGCATCCGCCTTTG
>ONJV01000026.1:15875-20801 GCA_900318215.1 uncultured Veillonellaceae bacterium | reverse complement strand
CGTCACGTTCGGTAAGATGCTCGTCGGCATCTACACGTTCCCGCAGTTCCTCATGACGTCGCTCGTGCAGATCCTCGGCGGTATCCTCGGTGCCACGATCGTCTGGCTCGCTTATCTGCCGCATTGGGCTGAGACGAAAGATCCGGCTGCAAAGCTCGGCGTCTTCTGCACGGCTCCGGCCATCCGCAAGATCGGCCCGGCCTTCCTCTGCGAGTTCATCGCGACGTTCTTCCTCGTGTTCGTCATCTGGATGATTTTCTCCAAGAGCTTTGCATACGGCTTCCCGGGCGGCGTGGCGGATGGCTTCGGCCCGTACATCGTCGGCGTCCTCATCTGGGCTCTCGGCCTTTCGCTCGGCGGCCCGACCGGATATGCTATGAACCCCGCCCGTGACCTTGGCCCGCGCATCGCGCATGCCATTCTCCCGATTGCTGGCAAAGGCGGCTCTGACTGGGGCTATGCCTGGGTCCCGGTCGTCGCTCCGCTCTGCGGCGCAGGCTTTGCCTATGTCGTTGCAACGGCACTCGGTGCTTTTGCATAATGATTTGATAGCTTGATCCGCCATGGATCTGCTATAGATTCCAGTTTCACATCTCCCAATTTCGGGGAACAGCAGGTTCCCCAAGGCTTGATTACCCCTCTTTTATCCCTTGTTGTTGGAGGCTTCCTGGTTCGTCGGGAAGCCTCCTTTTTTGTTGGCGCAACTTGTACGGAATCGAAAAGGAACGCATCCATTTGGCAAGTTTATAAAGAACATCTTTATAAACTTGCAAATCAAGAAGAGTTTATATATACTATAAAAAGAGGAGGGAAAAGCAATGATTGTGAGGCCTTTTTATCTGGAACAACTTCGGCGCTGGCGCGAAAAAGACGTCGTCAAAGTACTGACGGGCATTCGCCGCTGCGGCAAATCAACGTTGCTTTCCATGTTTCGCGAGGAGCTGCGGCAGAGCGGCGTACCAAAAGAAAACATCATTTCGTTGAATCTTGAGGGGATTGAGGGCATCGACATCACGGAGAGCCGCCAGCTCTTGCAATATTTTGTCGAAAGGCTTCAGCCGCGCGGAATGAACTACATCTTCATTGACGAAGTGCAGCAGGTGGAGCATTTCGAGAAGGCAGTAGATGCTCTTTACGTCCAGGAAAACTGTGACGTCTATATGACAGGCTCGAATTCCAAACTTCTTTCTGGCGAGCTTGCGACGTTGCTTTCTGGAAGGTACGTGGAAGTCCGCATGCATCCGCTTTCTTTCTCAGAATTTGTGTCGGCGCATCCTGGGACAAGTCTCGAAAGGCTTTACCAGCAGTATCTGACGAAAAGCTCTTTTCCATACGCATCCATGCTTGACCAGTCCAGAGACATCCGGCAGTACCTGTCTGGCATCTATGATACGGTCATCTTGAAAGATATCATCGGGCGCCGGAAAATGGTGAATCAGGCACTCTTGAAAAAAATCACGCGGTTCTTGTTCGACAACATTGGGAATCCATGTTCCGCGAAAAAGATTGCTGATACTTTGGCATCCATGGGGAGCAAGACAACCATTCCGACCGTCGAGAATTATCTTGGCGCACTGCAGGATGCGTTCCTGTTCTACCGGGCAGACCGATATGACCTCAAGGGCAAGGAGTACCTGAAGACAGGCGGAAAATATTATGCCGTTGACCTCGGATTGCGCCAGATGGTGCTGGGAAACAAGCCGATGGATGCAGGACATATGCTGGAAAATGTTGTCTACCTGGAGCTCCTGCGTCGTTACGATGAGGTTTATATTGGAAAGGTCGGAACTGCAGAAATCGATTTTGTCGCCGTGCGCGATGGAGAGCCGTGCTATTATCAGGTGGCATACACCGTGATCGATGAAGATGGCAGAACGCTCAGAAGAGAGCTCGCACCTCTCTGCGCGGTCAGAGATTACTATGAGCGGCATCTTTTGACGATGGATCTCGTGCCGCCCGCTTCGCATGACGGCATCCGACAGGAATACGTACTTGACTGGCTGGCCGACGAGGGGGCAGAATAGAGATGGTTATCGATTTTCCTTTGGAAGTTTCCTGATCTGTCGGGAAACTTCTTTTTTCTTTTGGAAATCATTGGCATTCATGATATAATAAGGGCAGATTATTTTGGCAGGTGAGGAAAAACCATGCAGAAAAAGTATATTCTGGCACTGGACTCGGGCACGGTCAAGAATCGCTCGGTCATCTTCAACCGCAGCGGCGAGATGATTTCGTATGCGGAAAAGAAGATCAGCACGTTCACGCCGCATGCGGAGTGGATCGAGCAGGATGCCGACGAGATCTGGAGCACGCAGCTCTGGACGGCGCGGGAGGCGATCCGGCTCGCGGCCATCGATTTCCGCGAGATCGCAGCCGTTGCCGTGACGAATCAGCGCGAGACGACGGTCATCTGGAACCGCACGACGGGGCGGCCGCTCTATCCCGCCATCAGCTGGCAGTCGCGCCAGACGGAACCCATCTGCGAGTACCTGAAGCAGCAGGGGTATCAGGAGGAAATCCGGCAGAAGACGTCACTCGTGCTCAATCCGTATTTTTCGGGCACGAAGATTGTCTGGCTGCTCGACAACGTGCTCGGTGCTCGCGAGATGGCGGAGCAGGGAGAGCTCTGCTTCGGCACGATCGACACCTGGCTCATGTGGAAGCTTTCGGGCGGCGAAATCTTTGCGACGGATTATTCGAATGCCTCGCGCACGATGCTGTTCCACCTCCGGCATCTTTGCTGGGATGATGAAATCCTGGAGCACCTGCGCATCCCGCGCGCGATGCTGCCGGACGTCTATCCGTCAAGCCATCTTTTCGGCTACACGGATGCGACGCGCTTCGGCGCGGCCATCCCGATTGCGGCGTGTATCGGCAACCAGCAGGCCGATCTCTTCGGACAGGCATGCTTCTCGAAGGGCGACGCGAAGAACTCGTATGGCGAAGGCTCGTTCTTCCTGATGAATACCGGGAGCGACATCATCCACTCGCAGAACGGTCTCATCACGACGATCGCCTGGGGCATCGGCGACGAGGTCACGTATGCGCTCGAGGGTTCGATGCTCGTTTCGGGCTCGAGCCTTGAATGGCTCAAGCACGGTCTCGGCATCCTGAAGTCGATGCCGGATTCGGAATGGGTCTCGAAGCTCGTGCCCGATGCAGGCGGCGTCTACTTCGTGCCGTCGTTCCGCGGGCTTTCGGCGCCATATTGGGACACGAAGACGAGCGGCATGATCATCGGGCTCAAGGAAGGCACGCAGCGCGCGCATATCATCCGCGCGGCGCTCGCGGCGCTTGCCTATCAGGTGCGCGATGTCTACGAGGCGCTCGCGTCCGATGTCAAGAGCTCGATTCCGGCGCTGAAGGTCGATGGCGGCGCGGCGCAGAACAATCTCCTGATGCAGTTCCAGGCCGACATCCTCAACATGCCTGTCATCCGCGCCTACACGACGGAGACGACGGGCCTCGGCGCGGCGTACCTCGCGGGCCTGACGCTCGGCATCTGGAAGGACATCGACGAGCTGCGCTCCATCTGGCATGCCGGCGTGCGCTACGAGCCGCGCATGAGCGAGGAGCAGCGCACGGCGCTCTACGATGGCTGGCAGAGTGCCGTTTCGAAGGTGCTTGGCTGGGACTGAGCGGCATCTGGGTGAAAAATGCGAACAACTTCGCGAAAAACAAAAGGAAATTCTGGACACGTGAGACACGTGTCCTTTCTTTTTTGCCTGTGAACCGATAGAATGAATACGTAATCGGAACGATAGAGAAAGAAGGACCCGCATGAAAGCAAAAGAAATCCTCTCGCATGTCGACCACACGCTGCTGAAGCAGACGGCGACGTGGCAGGACATCGAGCGCATCTGTGACGAAGCCGTGCAGTACCACACGGCGACGGTCATGGTGCCGTCGTGCTATGTGAAGCGCATCAAGGACGCCTATGGCGCGAAGCTCAAGGTCGCGACGGTCGTCGGTTTCCCGAACGGCAACGCGAACATGACGGCCAAGCTTGCCGAGACGATGCAGGCGCTCGCAGATGGTGCTGAGGAGATTGACATGGTCATCAACGTCGGCTGCCTCAAGGCGGGCGAGACGGATTTCGTCACGGATGAGATTCGCGCACTCAAGGCGCTCTGCGGCGACCGCGTGCTGAAGGTCATCGTCGAGACGTGCTTCCTGACGGAGGACGAGAAGATTGCGGCTTGCAAGTGCGTGACGGAAGGCGGCGCCGACTTCATCAAGACGTCGACAGGCTTCGGCACGGCAGGCGCGCAGCTTGCAGACATCGAGCTCTTCAAAAAACACATCGGCCCCGGCGTCCAGATGAAGGCCGCTGGCGGCATCCATACGCGCGAAGAAATGGAAGCATTCCTCGCGGCGGGCTGCACGCGCCTCGGTGCGAGCGCAGCCGTCAAAGTTCTCAAAGATGAATACGACAAGGAGGAAAAATAAGATGAAGGACACTGGCATCAAGCGCGCGTTCGTCATCGTGCTCGACAGCTTCGGCATCGGTGCCGAGCCCGATGCGGCGGATTTTGGCGACGGCGACTGCAACACGCTGCGTTCCATTTCGGGCGCAAAGGAATATGACACGCCGAATCTTGCGAAGCTCGGCATGTTCAACATCGACGGCGTCGGTTGCGGCAAGCCGACCGAGCATCCGCTCGGCAGCTTTGCCCGTCTGCGCGAGCTCTCGCGTGGCAAGGACACGACGACGGGCCATTGGGAAATCTCGGGCATCGTCTCCGAGCGTCCGATGCCGACGTATCCGGACGGCTTCCCGCCCGAGGTCATCGCGGAGCTCGAAAAAGCGTTCGGCAAGAAAATCCTCTGCAACAAGCCATATTCCGGCACGCAGGTCATCCACGACTATGGCCGCGAGCAGAAGGAGACGGGCGGTCTGATTGTCTACACGTCAGCGGACAGCGT
>ONJV01000026.1:0-15861 GCA_900318215.1 uncultured Veillonellaceae bacterium | reverse complement strand
GACTACTGCCGCACGGCGCGCAAGATCATGCAGGGCGAGCATGGCGTCGGCCGCATCATCGCGCGTCCGTACATCGGCGAATATCCGAACTACACGCGCACGCCGCGCCGTCACGACTTTTCGCTTGACCCGACGGGCGATACGATGCTTGATGCGCTCCAGCGCAAGGGTCTCGCGACCATCGGCGTCGGCAAGATTTCCGACATCTTCGCAGGCCGCAGCGTCAGCCGCACGCTCGGCATCAACAAGGACAACAACGACGGCATGGAAAAGACGCTGAAGGTCATGGACGAGGACTTCACGGGGCTCTGCTTCGTCAACCTCGTCGATTTCGACATGACGTACGGCCATCGCCGCAACATCGCGGGTTACGCGCAGGCAGCGACGGATTTCGACAAGCAGCTCGGCGAGTTCATGAGCAAGATGCATGATGATGACGTCCTCATGATCACGGCCGACCACGGCTGCGACCCCGGCGCGCCGGGCACCGACCACACGCGTGAGTACGTGCCCCTGCTCGTCTATGGCAAGCACATCAAGGCAGACAACAACCTCGGCACGTATCCGACCTTCGCTATGATCGGCGCAACGATCTCCGATATGTTCGACGCCGATTTGAAGACGAAAGGCGAGAGCCTGCTGCCGCGGCTGTTGAAGTAACTACAAGCTTTTGTAATGGCATTTAGTTATAGGGCAGGCCCCCTCTAGAGGGGGCTGTCAGCGAAGCTGACTGGGGGAGTAGTTGGATGCTGGAACCAAACAAATATGCGGAAGGTTGCTAAGGGACTTTAGCAACGACTGCATTCTTGTCAGGCAATCGCATCCTACGACTTCCACCACCGCTTCGCGGTCCCCCTCCCTCTAGAGGGAGGCATTAATTTGAAAATATTCGCAATAAAAGAAAGTGGAGGAATATCCCATCATGCGCATGTACGACCTGATTACGAAGAAGAAGCACAACGAAGCCCTCACGGACGCTGAAATCGAATACATGATTGACGGCTATGTCAAAGGCGACATCCCTGATTATCAGATGTCTTCGATGCTCATGGCCATCTGGTTCAATGGCATGAACGACCATGAAATCACGGAGCTCACGAAAATCATGGCGAAGTCCGGCGACATGATTGACCTCTCCGCCATCGCGGGCAAGAAGGTCGACAAACATTCGACGGGCGGCGTCGGCGACAAGACGACGCTGATCGTCGCGCCGATCGTCGCTGCCTGCGGCGGCAAAGTTGCGAAGATGTCCGGTCGCGGCCTCGGCCATACGGGCGGCACGGTCGACAAGCTCGAATCCATTCCGGGCTATCGCACGGTGCTTGACCGCAAGGAATTCTTCGATACGGTCAACAAATGCGGCGTCTCCCTCATCGGCCAGTCCGGCAACCTCGCACCGGCCGACAAGAAGCTCTATGCGCTGCGCGACGTCACGGCGACGGTCGACAGCATCCCTCTGATTGCATCCTCCATCATGAGCAAGAAGCTCGCGGCAGGTTCCGATTGCATTCTGCTCGACGTCAAGACGGGTTCGGGCGCGTTCATGAAGACGCTCGATGACTCCATCAAGCTCGCGCAGACGATGGTCAACATCGGCGAGGGCGCTGGCCGCCGCACGGTTGCGCTGATTACGGACATGGACACGCCGCTCGGCTACGGCATCGGCAACAGCATCGAGGTCATGGAGTCGATGGACGTGCTCAAGGGCCACGGCCCGGCCGATCTCACGGAGGTTTCGCTCCAGCTCGCATCGAACATGCTCTACCTCGTCGGCAAGGGCACGCCGGAAGAGTGCCGCAAGATGGCAGAGAAGTCCATCGAGGACGGCACGGCGTTCGAGACGTTCTGCACGATGGTGCGCGCTCAGGGCGGCGACGACAGCGTGCTGCGCGACTACGACAAGTTCCAGAAAGCACCGTATACGTACGACATCGTCGCTGAGGAAGGCGGCTATATCGAGAAGCAGAACGCCGAGGAAATCGGCGAGGTCTCCGTCGTGCTCGGCGCCGGCCGCGAGACGAAGGACAGCGCCATTGATTTCTCCGCTGGCATCATCCTTCATAAGAAGTATGGTGACAAGGTCGAAAAGGGCGAGGCGCTCGCTACGCTCTACACGTCGAAAGAAACAGCACGCAAAGAGGCTGAGCGCATGTACCGCGAGGCCACGAAGATCGGCCCGAATGCCCCGAAGAAAGAGCCGCTCGTCTACGCGCGCGTCGAGAAGGACAAAGTCGAGAAATACTGATTTGTGGAGGAACAGCAAATGACAGACGAAGAACTCGTACAGAAAGCCATTGAATACCGCAAGAATTCCTATAGTCCGTATTCCCATTTCGCCGTCGGCGCGGCCGTGCTGACGAAGAGCGGCAAGGTCTTCGGCGGCTGCAACATCGAGAACGCAAGCTATCCGGTCGGCATCTGCGCTGAACGCACGGCCATTTCGAAAGCCGTTTCGGAAGGGGAGCGCGACATCGTCGCTCTCGCCGTTGTCGGCGATACGCCGGGCCCGTGCTCGCCCTGCGGCATGTGCCGTCAGTTCATCAGCGAATTCAAGATTCCGAAAATCATCATGGCGAACCTCAAGGGCGTCCGCAAGACGGTGACGCTTGAAGAACTCCTGCCGTTTGGCTTTACGGATTCGGACATGTGAGTTATAATGGAAAACGCTGCGAGGGACATGTGTCCCTCGCTTCGAGAAATCATCACTAGGATAGGAGTAAAAATCCCATGTATCTCATCATCAACATCATCGGCGTGGTCGTCTTCCTCGCCATCGGTGTTCTTCTTTCCAAGAAGCGCAAGGAAATCCAGTGGCGCGGCGTCGGCACGCTGCTCGTCATGAACTTCGTGCTCGCGTGGTTCCTCACGACGTTCCCAATCGGCCGTGAAATCGTGCAGGGCGCGGCGGCCGCGTTCGTCGGCCTCGTCAATGTGGCGTACGAAGGCATCGCGTTCGCGTTCCCGGATTGGGTTCATGTCAAGCAGATGAACTTCTTCACGTCCGCGCTGCTGCCGATCCTCTTCGTCGTTCCGCTGTTCGACATCCTGACGTACATCGGCATCCTGCCGTTCGTCATCAAGTACATCGGCAAGGCGCTGGCGTTCCTGACGCACGAGCCGAAGTTCGAGTCGTTCTTCTCCATTGAAATGATGTTCCTCGGCAACACGGAGGCGCTCGCCGTCTCGAACCTCCAGCTCAAGCGCATGAAGGCGGACCGCTGTCTGACGCTTGCCATGATGTCCATGAGCTGCGTCACGGCTGGCCTGATCGGCGTCTACACGACGATGATGCCGGCAGAGTTCATCCTGACGGCCGTTCCTCTGAACGTCGTCAACGCGCTGATTGTTACCAATATCTTACACCCCGTCAAGATTTCGCCGGAAGAGGACACGGTCGCCACGCTGAAAGATGGCGGCAAGGAGCGCGAGCCGTTCTTCTCGTTCCTCGGCAGCTCGATCCTCGGCGCTGGCCGTCTCGTGCTGATCATCGCTGCGAACGTCATCGCGTTCGTCGCGCTCGCAAAATTCATCGACCTCTTGCTCGGCTTTGTTCATCCGATGCTCTCGCTTGAGTCCATCCTCGGCGTCATCATGTTCCCGTTTGCATGGCTCATGGGCCTCGACACGACGGAAGCGTTCACGCTCGCACAGAACATGGGCACGAAGCTCGTCACGAACGAGTTCGTCGTTATGCTCGGCGTGCAGGACAATTTCGCGACGTTCAGCCGCCACCTGCAGGGCGTCCTGACGGTCTTCGTCACGTCGTTCGCGAACTTCGGCACGCTCGGCATGATCATCGGCTTCTTCAAGGGCACGGTCGACGACAGCAAGAACGAGCTCATCAGCCGCAACGTCGGCTACATGCTCCTCTCGGGCATCCTCGTCTCCCTGCTCTCTGCAGGCATCGCCGGTATTTTCATCTGGTAAATATGCAGTGTGGATCCTTTCAGGCCCCCTCTGGAGGGGGCTGTCAGCGAAGCTGACTGGGGGAGTAGTAAGGAGCACTGGACAAACGTTTATAATGAAAAATGCTAAGGCATGTGAATTGTGCCTTAGCATTTTTCGTATTCTTGTTCGTTTTCAGCATCTAACTACTCCCTCCGTCGCCCTTATGGGCACCACCTCCCTCTAGAGGGAGGCTGAAAGGTTCGTTGATTCACTTTTGTCCGCTAGTCAGCGCCAATACGATGATATTTCGCGCCCCAGCCTTCTTGAGTGCCCGTGCGCATTCCGCGCACGTCACGCCCGTCGTATAAATATCATCAAGCAGCAGGACGTCCCTTCCGCGGACGTCCTGCTGTTTTTCTGCAGGGACAGAAAAAGCGCCGCGCAGATTCTCACGACGTTCTTCCTTCGACAGCCCGTACTGCGGCTTCGTCGCGCGCGTGCGGACGAGCAATCGCTCCATCGGGATCGCGTGCTCTTTCAGCCAATCCTTGAAAATGAGCTCCGTCTGGTTGAAGCCGCGCTTCTTTTCCTTCGCTGCAAAAAGTGGCACGGGCACGGCGACGGGATGCGGCGAGACGTCGGCGGCGCGGAAGAAATCCTCTTCGACCGCGTGCAGGAACGTCTGGAGATAGGGCAGTGCATCCATCTTTTTCTGATACTTCAGATGGCGCACGAGATCGCGCAGCGCCCCTTCATAGATGCCGAGTGCCCAGGCCTCGGCGATGGTATCGCGTTCCTCGACCGTCGTCCGGAGTCTTCGCACGGCCGCTGCTTTCGCGAGGCACGCTGCGCACCAGCCGCCACGCACTTCCACGTAGCGCTCGCAGGCCGGGCAACGGGGCGGAAAGAGAAAATTCAGCAGTATATCGAACATGAGTTACATCGGCAGCAGAGCGCGCAGGCGCTTGTGATGGCCGGACTCCCAATGCATGATGTCCGTCAGCACCGATCCTCCGATGCAGCGGACTTTGTCGGAAATCGTGAAACATTCGCCCTGCGTCATCTCAGGATGGACGTCAGCGACCTTTTCGCCCTCGTAGACCGTCGTGCCATCGCGCAGGATGCCGCGCAGGACGCCATCGAACGGTGCTGTCACATCGACCGTGCCGCCGCCGGCGTGGATGTGGCCGATGACTTCGCCCTTGCGCACGAGGAACGAGATGCTGCGCAACGCTTCGAAGCGGCCGGCCGCCGAGGCGAAGACGATGTGCTCGATGGTCTCGTCAGGCGCGAGCTCTTCGTCGTCGCGGCGCGTGAAGCCCTCGTGCACGATGCGGCCCATGTTGTGGCCGCGCGTCGTGTCGATGACGGTATCGACATCACGCCCCGCGCAGAAGCCCGGCCCGAGCGCGATGGTGTGCTCGGCCATCTTCTTCGTCGTGCCGAGGTTGCGGTGTGCGAGCACGGCATCGACGAAGACCTGCGGGTGGAAATCCTCGACGGACTGTGCCGCAGGATCGACAATCATCACGACATCACCGGCCTTCAGCCGCTTCGCGGCCTCCTTGCGGTCTTTCAGGCAGACGCATTTCACGCGCTCGACCGTCTTTTCCTTGTCATAGACCGCATCGGAGAACGACACCTCGCGCCGCGTCGCGCTCGGCTCGGAACGCTCGAGCATCAGCACGCGGAATCCCGCCGTATGCAGTGCCAGCGCCACGCCCGTCGCCATCTCTCCGCCGCCGCGGATCATCACCAGTCGTTTCATAAAGAATGCCTCCGTTCAGCTCATATTCCCTTTCCTCATTATACAATATCTGTCCTCGAGATGCTACAAGAGCGAAAAAGGCTGAGGAGAAAATCGCGAAGAAAAATATTGTATTCAATAGAAAAAGCTTGCGCAAATGCGACGCAGGTGTTATACTGTAAACAACAGAAGAGAAGAGCAAACCGCGAGAGACTGGAGTCCTGGAGGGCGAAGGCTTTTGCAGGTGCCTGCCGAAACAGGCTCTCTTCAAACCAAAGTTGGAAAGGATGTGGATTGTTCTGCAGAAACACTTCATCATTCTTTCGCGTACCTTTGAGACGTAGATGTATCGGTGAAGAAACAGATGCCATGCAGGCATTGTAAGGCGTCCGATGATGGCTCAGGGCTACCGCCGGATGTTCTCGAAGCTATATGGCAGTCAGAGGGAAAAGCGCATCACGCTCAGAGAAACGAAGAATGCACCAGCCGCGTTCCCATCTATCGTTTCGCGAAACACGCACACGCTTCCGCATCACTCGAGAGGTGCTGGGGCAGACAAGAGAATAACGAGGTATCCGACTATATGTTAGTCATAACGTAACGACCCTGCACGCGATGGATTCGATGTGCGGGGTCGTTTCATGTCCTGCGCAAAAAATCTTTTGCGACAGGTTGCCACGCTTCTTCCTTTATGGTATAATCGCAAACGGTGTTAGAAAAATCATGCGGGCGGATGGCTGCCCTGTGCCGGACGAGAGCCGCGAGGCCTTGGCGGTGGCGCAGCCGATGAAGGCCGCAGAAGAACAAACAGGAGGTGCACCAATCATGGCAGTGATTTCCATGAAACAGTTACTTGAAGCAGGTGTCCATTTCGGCCACCAGACGCGTCGTTGGAACCCGAAGATGGCGAAGTACATCTTCACGGAGCGCAACGGCATCTATATCATCGACCTGCAGAAGACGGTCAAGAAGATTGACGAGGCGTATGCATTCCTTCGCAGCGTGGCAGAAGAGGGCAAGAGCGTTCTCTTCGTCGGCACGAAGAAGCAGGCGCAGGAGTCCATCAAGGACGAGGCTGAGCGCGCTGGCCAGTTCTATGTCAACGAGCGCTGGCTCGGTGGCATGATGACGAACTTCCAGACGATCCAGAAGCGCGTCAAGCGCCTCAAGGAGCTCGAGGCGATGGAAGAGGACGGCACGTTCGATGTCCTCACGAAGAAGGAAGTCCAGGGTCTCCGTCACGAGATGGAAAAGCTCGAGAAGTATCTCGGCGGCATCAAGGACATGAAGAAGCTGCCGGGCGCACTCTTCATCGTCGATCCGCGCAAAGAGCGCATCGCCGTTTCCGAAGCTCGCAAGCTCAACATTCCTATCGTGGCAATCGTTGACACGAACTGCGATCCGGATGAGATCGACTATGTCATCCCGGGCAACGATGACGCGATCCGCGCCGTCAAGCTCCTCACGGGCAAGATGGCAGACGCTGTCCTCGAAGGCCGTCAGGGCGCCGATGGCAGCGAGGCTGCTCCGGCTGCAGAAGCTCCGGCACAGGCTGCTGAATAATCAAATAAGACCTTTCAAACGGGGTAAGGGAGTTATCCCTTGCCCTTTTCTTTTGGACGAAACCTACATTATATAAGTAGAACGTGTAATCGAGAGGAGAAAAATACACATGGCAATCAAGGCTTCCCAGGTCAAGGAACTGCGCGAGAAGACGGGCGCTGGCATGATGGACTGCAAGAAGGCGCTGACGGCAACGGACGGCGACATGCAGGCTGCCATCGACTGGCTCCGTGAGAAGGGCATCTCGAAGGCTGCCAAGAAGGCCAGCCGCATCGCGGCCGAGGGCGCTGTCGGCGCTTACGTGTCGGAAGACGGCAAGGTCGGCGTGCTCGTCGAGATCAACTGCGAGACGGACTTCGCAGCTGGCAACGAGCAGTTCCGCGCACTCGTGGAGAAGGTTGCAAAGCACATCGCAGCGACGAACCCGGCAGACCTCGCAGCACTCAACGCCAGCGAGATTGACGGCAAGACGGTCGAGGCACTCGTGACGGAAGCAACGGCAACGATTGGCGAGAAGATTTCGCTGCGCCGCTTCACGCGCTTCGAGTCCGCTGGCAAGCTCGCCAGCTACATCCACATGGGCGGCAAGATCGGCGTCCTCGTGAACCTCACGGGCGGCAGCGACGAGCTCGGCAAGGATGTTGCGATGCAGGTCGCGGCAGCGAACCCGATTTCCATCGATGAGTCCGGCGTCCCGGCAGACGTTGTCGAGCATGAGAAAGAAGTCGCTCGCAAGCAGGCCGAGGAAGAAGGCAAGCCGGCCAAGATCATCGACCGCATCGTCGAGGGCCGCATCAAGAAGTATTACAAGGAAGTCTGCCTCGACCAGCAGATCTTCGTCAAGGATTCCGAGAAGACGATCTCCGACATCCTCGGCGGCGAGAAGGTCACGGAGTTCGTCCGTTACCAGCTCGGCGAAGGCATCGAGAAGAAGCAGGAAGATTTCGCAGCTGAGGTCAAGGCTCAGATGCAGTAATTCTTCCTATAGTAGATAAAGGAGGCTATTTGCCTGACGGCAAATGGCTAAGATAGCTCTAAGCGCTGAAGCGCTAAGAGCTATCTTAAAGCTGTTGGCTGCTGTGTGCGGGCAACAGCTTTTTTTGAGAGGCGACAGGATTTTTCAAGTGCCTGTCGAACTAACAACTAGAGATAGGTTTTCCGTCAAACACGTCACGACAAATGGAGGAATAGTGTTTTGAAAACGGCGAAATATAAACGCATCGTTCTGAAACTCAGCGGCGAGTCGCTCGCGGGCGACCAGGGCTTCGGCATCAATCCGGCCGTCGTCGAGGACATCGCGGCACAGGTGAAGAAGGTGCGCGAGCATGGCATCGATGTGGCCATCGTCGTGGGCGGCGGCAACATCTGGCGCGGCCTCGCGGGCTCCACGAAGGGCATGGACCGTGCGACGGCCGATTACATGGGCATGATGGCGACGGTCATGAACGCGCTGGCGCTCCAGGATGCGCTCGAGAAGATGGACGTTGACACGCGCGTGCAGACGGCCATCGAGATGCGCCAGGTTGCCGAGCTCTACATCCGCCGCAAGGCCATCCGCCACATGCAGAAGGGCCGCGTCGTCATCTTCGGCGCCGGCACGGGCAATCCGTATTTCTCGACGGACACGACGGCAGCGTTGCGTGCGGCTGAGATCGAGGCGGACGTCATCCTGATGGCGAAAAAAGGCACGGACGGCATCTATGACCGCGATCCGAACAAGTTCGCCGATGCGAAGAAGTTCGAGACGCTCAAGTACATCGAAATCCTGAACAAGGGCCTGCAGGTCATGGATTCGACGGCGACGTCGCTCTGCATGGACAACAAGATTCCTCTCGTCGTGTTCAACATCGACGATCACACGAACATCGTGCGCGCCGCGCTCGGCGAGAACATCGGCACGACGGTCGATGCAGGCGAATAACAGGAGGAACATATGGTAAAAGATATTCTTTCCTCGCATGAGGAACGCATGAAGAAGACGCTCGAGGCGGCAAAGCATGAATTCGCTTCGCTGCGCGCCGGTCGCGCGACGCCGTCGCTTCTTGACAAGGTGCTCGTGGATTACTACGGCGCACCGACGCCTGTGAACCAGATTGCAAAGGTCACGGTGCCGGAGCCGCGCATGATCATGATCCAGCCGTGGGAGAAATCCATCCTCCACGACATCGAAGTGGCCATCATGAAGTCCGACCTCGGCCTGAACCCGAACTCGGACGGCACGGCCATCCGCCTGACAATCCCGCAGCTGACGCAGGAGCGCCGCAAGGAGCTCGTCAAGGCTGTCAACAAGAAGGCGGAAGAGGCGAAAGTCGCCCTCAGAAACATCCGCCGCGACGGCAACGACGCCATGAAGAAAATCGAGAAGTCCAAAGAAATCACCGAGGACGAATCGAAGCGCGGCCAGGAATCGATGCAGAAGCTCGTCGACAAGTACATCAAGCTCGTCGACACGGCCCGCGAAGCCAAGGAGAAAGAGGTTCTCGAAGTCTGATGGCTGCGGAAAAGAGCCAGAGGCTTTCGTATGTCGGCCGTCCGTTTTCCGAAGTGGAAGCGGAGCTCAAAGGTGCTGGCATTTCCTACCAGACGGAAATCACACGTCCGACGCGTGATTTTTTCAAGACAGAGGAGCGCTGTCTCTATGTCGTCCGCGAGCGCAAAGCCCCGGACGACACGCTCCGACTGGCCCTCGCGGCCAGGCTCCAGGCGTCATGTCCGGAGCTCTGCCTTTGAAAGGAGGTGTTCCTCTATGGCATACAAGATTGGTGATGACTGCATCTCCTGCGGTTCGTGCGCTGCGACCTGCCCGGTCGAGGCGATCAGCGAAGGCGCAGAGCATTATGAGATTGATGCAGACAAATGCGTCGAGTGCGGTGCATGCGCTGCCGGCTGCCCGGTGTCCGCAATCGAAGCACCCTGACGCAAGGCCCCTCTTGACTTCCGATGATTTGAAGGCAGGAGGGGTTCTTTGTTGTTATTTAGGAGAGTTGCATTATGTGGAAGAAGATTCTCGGGCTCGGCGCGTCAAAGGAGGAAAAAGACCTCGTCGCGCTCTATGACCGCGTCCCGAAAGACCGGCGGCCGCGCCATGTGGCCATCATCATGGATGGCAACGGCCGCTGGGCCGAGGGGCAGGGCCTCCTCCGCACGGCGGGCCATGCGCAGGGCGTCAAGACGCTCGAGCGCATCATGGAGACGTGCGTCGACCTCGGCATCGAGGTGCTGACGGTCTATGCGTTCTCGACGGAGAACTGGAAGCGGCCGCGGCCCGAGGTCGATTTCCTCATGAACCTCTTTTCGGAATACCTCGACAAGAAGATCGAGAAGATGGATGCGAACCATGTGCGCCTGCGGTTTCTCGGCCGCGAGGATGGCATGAGCGACATGCTCGTGCAGAAGATGCATGCCGCCGTCGACCGACTGGCGAAAAACGACGGCATGATTTTCAACATCGCGGCGAACTACGGCGGGCAGGACGAAATCCTGCGTGCTGTGCAGACGCTCGCGGCGCGCGCAGCAAAAGGCGAGATTGTGCCCGAAGATATCGATGAGAAGGTGTTCGAGGCCGCGCTCGACACGGCGGACGACCCGCCTGTCGATCTCGTCATCCGCACGTCGGGCGACCTGCGCCTCAGCAATTTCCTGCTCTGGCAGGCGGCGTACGCGGAGTTCTGGTTCACGAAGACGAACTGGCCGGATTTCACGCCGGAGGAGTTCGTCGACGCGCTCGTCGATTTCGCGCACCGCAAGCGTCGGTTCGGCGGGCTTGATCCATCGGGAAAATAAGGAGAAAACGTTGCTTACAAGAATCATCACAGGCGTCGTCGGCATCGCGCTGGCCGCCTTTGTCATCCAGACGGGCGGGACGCTGTTCGCGGCGTTCGCGCTCGTGCTGTCGCTCCTCGCGTGGTTCGAGTACGTGCGCGCATTCGCGCATCTCGGCCATAATCTGACGTTCGTGCTCGGCCTCGTCTTCCTCGTGCTGCTCTGGGGCTGCGCGTGGCTTGGCAGTGCCGAGGAGACGATGGCCGTCACGACGGCCGGCGTGCTCCTGATGCTGCTCGTGAGCGTGCTGCTGCATGGGCGCGTGACGTTCCAGGCGGCATCGCTGTCCGTTGCGGGCGTGCTCTATTTCGGCCTGCCGTTCGCGCACATGGTGCTGCTGCGCGCGGCGGACGGCCCGGTGCTCTCCACGCCCATCGGGCCGTTCGAATTCGGCTGTGCCATGATCTGGGTCATGTTCATCGGCACATGGGCGAGCGATACGTTTGCCTATTTCGTCGGTTCGGCCATCGGCAGCCACAAGCTGTGTCCCTCCATCAGCCCGAACAAGACCATCGAGGGCTTCGGCGGCTCGCTCGTCGGCACGACGGCGGCTGTGGCCGCGCTCGGCTGGTTCTTCGGCTTCCCCGTGCCCGAGATGGCCGGCCTCGGCCTTGCGCTTTCGATTTTTGCGACGCTCGGCGACCTCGTCGAGTCCGTCGCGAAGCGCGAGACGGGCATCAAGGACTCCGGCAACATCATTCCGGGGCATGGCGGCGTTTGGGATCGTTTCGACAGCGTGCTGTTCACGGCGCCCATCGTCTATTACTTCGCCATCCTCGTGCTGGCGAATCAGTAAGGGAGGCTGCGTCGTTTGAAAAACTTAGCCATTCTGGGCTCGACAGGCTCCATCGGCACGCAGACGCTCGACGTCGTGCGCAGCCATCCCGAGCTGTTCCATGTTTCCGTGCTGGCCGCGAACCGCAGCGACGAGCTGTTCGCGAAGCAGGTGGAAGAGTTCCGCCCCGAACTCGCCGTGCTGGCCGATGAAGCGGCCTATACGCGGCTCAAAGAACACCTCGCGGGCAAATGCGAGGGGACGCAACTTGCGGGCGGCCGGCAATCGTTTATCGATGCGGCGGCCGTGGACGACGTTGACATCGTCGTGACGTCGATGATGGGCTTTGCCGGTCTCGAGCCGACGATGAAAGCGCTCGATGCCAGGAAGGACATCGCGCTTGCGAACAAGGAGACGCTCGTCGTCGCGGGCGAGCTCGTGACGCGCCGTGCGAAGGAGCAGGGCGTCAAAATCCTGCCCGTCGACAGCGAGCACTGTGCATTCTTCCAGTGCCTGCAGGGCGAACGCCTCGACAAGATTGAAAAGCTTCTCTTGACATGTTCAGGCGGGCCATTTCGCGGCAAGCAGCGCGCCGACCTCGAAGGCGCGACCGTCGACCAGGTGCTCGAGCATCCGACGTGGAACATGGGCAAAAAAATCACGGTCGATTCGGCGTCGCTCGTCAACAAGGGGCTCGAGGTCATCGAGGCGAAATGGCTCTATGGCGTCCGCTACGACCAGATTCAGGTCGTCGTGCATCCGCAGAGCATCGTGCACTCGATGGTGCAGTTTGTCGATGGCGCCGTCATCGCGCAGCTCGGCGCGCCTGACATGAAGCTCCCCATCCAGTACGCGCTGACGTATCCAGAGCGCCAGCCGTCCCGGTTCCCGCGCCTTGATTTCTGGCAGATGCAGAACCTGACGTTTGAAAAGCCCGATACGAACACATTCAAGGGGCTGGCGTTCGCCTACGAGGCGGGCAAGATGGGCGGCACGATGCCGTGCACGTTCAATGCGGCGAACGAGGTCGCTGTCGCGGCGTTCCTCGCAGGGCGCATCCATTTCCTCGATATCTACGACATCATCGAGCAGACGATGATGAAGCGGGAGTGCACACTCGCGCCGACGCTCGAAGAACTCTTCGAGGAGGACCGCTGGGCGCGCGATTATGCTTCCAGCCTGTTGAAAGGAAAGTGACTTCATGATTCTGACCATCGCGGCAGCGATTTTCGTGTTCGGCCTGCTCGTGCTCGTGCATGAACTCGGCCATTTCATGACGGCGAAGCTCACGGGCATGCGCGTTGACGAGTTCGCCATCGGCTTCGGGCCGAAGGTGTTTTCCGTGCAGAAAGGCGAGACGGCCTATTCCATCCGCGCCATCCCGCTCGGCGGCTTCAACGACATCGCGGGCATGGATCCCGAGGACAACGATGCGGGCGACCGCGGCTACTGCGAGAAGCCGGTGCTCTCGCGCATGATCGTGATTCTCGCGGGCTCGTTCATGAACTTCCTCCTGCCGGTCTTCCTGTTCTTCGGTATCTTCTTCTTCGCCGGTGTCGGCACGCCGAGCCCTGAGCCCGTGCTTGGCACGATTGTCGCGGGCAAGCCCGCGGCCGAGGCAGGCATCCAGCAGGGCGACCGCGTGCTCGCCGTCAATGGCGCGCAGATTGCGTCGTGGAAGGAATTCACGGAGACGCTCGCGGCCGATGCCGAAGCGGAGCCTGACACGCCAATCACGCTGACGCTCGAACGCGGCGGCGAGACGCTGGAACGCTCGGTCACGCCGACCTATGACAAGCAGGCAAACCGCGCGATGATCGGCGTCATGAGCTCCGTCGATCTGCGCTATCCGGGCGTGATCGAATCCGCGCAGCTCGCCGTGCAGAAGACGGGCTCCATCATCTACATGATGCTCTACGAGCTCTACAAAATCATCTTGAAGCTCTCGGGCGCCGACCTTGCGGGGCCGATTGGCGTCGCGCAGATGGCGGGCGAAGTCGCGGAGATGGGCATCGTGCCGCTCTTGAACTTCACGGCATTCCTCTCCCTGAACCTCGGCATCATCAACCTGTTCCCGATTCCGGCGCTCGACGGTGGCCATTTCGCGGGCCTCTGCATCGAAGCCGTCATGGGGCGGCCCGTGAGCCCGAAGATGACGTACTACGCGCAGCGCGTCGGCATCGCGCTCTTGCTGCTGCTCATGATTTTTGCGACGAAGAACGACATCGTGCGCGTGTTCTTTGGAGGCTGAAGTAATGACATTGGAACGAAAGAAAACGCGGCAGATTCACATCGGCCCCGTGGCCATCGGCGGCGGCGCGCCAGTTTCCGTGCAGTCCATGACGAATACGAAGACGACGGACACGGAGGCGACGCTCGCGCAGATTCGCGCGCTCGCGGCGGCGGGCTGCGACATCGTGCGCCTCGCCGTGCCCGACATGGATGCCGCGCGAAACCTCAAAAACATCCTGCCGAAGTCGCCGGTGCCGCTCGTCGCGGACATCCATTTCGACTATCATCTGGCGCTCGAAGCCATCCGGCAGGGCATCCACGGCCTGCGCCTCAACCCCGGCAATATCGGCGGCGAGGAGAACGTCCGCAAAGTCGTCGAGGCGGCGAAAGCGGCGGGCATCCCGATTCGCATCGGCGTGAACGCGGGCTCGCTCGACAAGAAGCTGCTCGAAAAATACGGCGGTGTGACGGCCGAGGCGCTCGTCGAATCGGCGTTGCAGCATGTCCGCATCCTCGAGGCGCAGGGCTTCTACGACATGAAGATTTCGCTGAAGGCGCATGATGTGCCGCTGACGCTCGCGGCCTACCGCCTGATGAGCGAGAAGGTAGAGTATCCCTTGCACCTCGGCATCACCGAGGCGGGCACGGCGCATACGGGCGTCATCAAGTCGGCCGTCGGCATCGGGGCCCTCTTGGCCGAGGGCATCGGCGATACCATCCGCATCTCACTGACGGGCGACCCCGTCGTCGAGGTGCGCGTCGCGAATGAAATCCTGAAGTCGCTTGGACTCAAGGAGTACGGCCCGACGCTCGTCGCGTGCCCGACATGCGGCCGCACGAGCATCGACCTCCCGGCCATCGCGGCCGAGGTCGAAAAGAAGCTCGCTGGCATCACGGAGCCCATCGAAGTCGCCGTCATGGGCTGCGTCGTCAACGGCCCGGGCGAGGCGCGCGGCGCTGACGTCGGCATCGCGGGCGGCAAGGGCGAGGGCCTCGTCTTCCGCAAGGGCGAAATCATCCGCAAAGTGCCAGAAAGCGAGCTCGTGCCCGAGCTCTTCAAAGAAATCGACAAGATACTGGAGGAACGAAACAAGAAATGAGAGCATCGAACCTTTATGCACCAACCCTGAGAAACACACCGGCCGAGGCCGAAATCGTCAGCCACCAGCTCATGTACCGCGCGGGCATGATCCGCAAGGTCGCGGGCGGCATGTACACGTTCCTGCCGCTCGGCTGGCGCGTCATCCGCAAGATTGAGCAGATTATCCGCGAGGAGATGGATGCGGCGGGCGGCCAGGAAATCATGATGCCGATTCTCCAGCCGGGCGAGCTCTGGCAGGAGAGCGGCCGCTGGTCGGCCTATGGTGCTGAGATGATGCGCATGAAAGACCGTCATGGCCGCGATTTCTGCCTTGGGCCGACGCATGAGGAAATGATTACCGACCTCGTGCGCGACGAGCTCCACAGCTACAAGCAGCTGCCGGTCATGCTCTACCAGATCCAGGACAAGTTCCGCGACGAGCGCCGTCCGCGCTTCGGCCTCATGCGCAGCCGCGAGTTCATCATGAAGGATCTCTATTCCTTTGACAAAGACCCTGAGGGTATGATGGTGTCGTATCAGAAGATGTACGATGCCTACAGCAAGATTTACACGCGCATGGGTCTCGAGTATCGTCCCGTCGAAGCTGACAGCGGTGCGATTGGCGGCGGCCATTCGCACGAGTTCACTGTGCTCGCCGACGCTGGCGAGTCGAACATCGCCTATTGCTCGCAGTGCGACTATGCCGCGAGCGATGAAAAAGCCGAGCTCAAGCCTGAAATGATGCCGGCAGAA
>ONJV01000066.1 GCA_900318215.1 uncultured Veillonellaceae bacterium | reverse complement strand
TGTCCACGCCGCCGCTCATGCCGACGACGACGGTCTTTTTCTCTGTCAAATAGGATTCCTCCTGTTGGGTTCATACGTTTCCATAGTAGCGCATGGAGGGAGGATTTTCAAGGGGAGGGAGAAAAAGTTAAACGATGAAGTCATTCAAACTTCAGCCTCCCTCTAGAGGGAGGGGGACCGCGTAAGCGGTGGTGGGTGTGTCGAAGGTAGGATGCTGCAATTTGTTCGATGGTATCTGCGAAGGAACGTCTTCGCAGAAAGCAATCCTGCATGATGCTATGCCCTACCTCCGCCACACCCCCAGTCAGCTTTGCTGACAGCCCCCTCGGTGAGGGGGCCTTTCCATCTCGCAATGTTCGGCAACAGATGCGAGAGAGGCTGACATGGCGTAATCCTCCATGCGCTACTATGGAAACGTATGAACCCAACAGGAGGAATCCTATTTGACAGAGAAAAAGACCGTCGTCGTCGGCATGAGCGGCGGCGTGGACAGTTCCCTCACGGCCGCACTCCTTTTGGAGCAGGGCTATGACGTCATCGGCGTCACGATGCGGCTCGCGGACGAGAGCCGCGACTTCGCCGAAAATGACCGCGGCTGCTGCTCGCTTTCCGCCGTGGACGATGCGCGGCGCGTCTGCGACATCCTCGGCATCCCGCACTACGTCATGGATTTCAAAGACCTCTTCCGCGAAAAAGTCATCGACAACTTCCTCGCCGAGTACGCGCATGGCCGCACGCCGAACCCCTGCATCGCCTGCAACCGCTATGTGAAATTCGGCGGGCTCCTCGAGCGCGCGCTCGAAATCGGCGCGCAGTACGTCGCGACGGGCCACTATGCGCGCATCGAGCAGGACAAAACGGGCCGCTATCTCCTCAAGAAAGGCATCGACCCGCAGAAAGATCAGGCCTACGCGCTCTACCACCTGAACCAGCAGAGCCTCGCGCATTTCCTCATGCCGCTCGGCGGCCAGACGAAGGTCGAGACGCGGCGGCTCGCCGAAAAGCTCGGCCTCCCCGTCGCGCACAAGCCCGACAGCCAGGAAATCTGCTTTGTCCCCGATGACGACTACAAGCGCTATCTTCGCGAAAACGAACCGGAGTGCCTCGTGCCGGGCGACATCGTCGACACCGAAGGCCGCGTCCTCGGCCATCACGCGGGCGTCCCGCTCTACACCATCGGCCAGCGAAAAGGCCTCGGCATCGCGGCCGAGCGACCGCTCTACGTCGTGCGGCTCGACATGGAGAAACATCAGGTCGTCGTCGGCGGGACAGGGAACGTATTTTCCAGCAGCCTCGTCGCGGGCGACTGCAACTGGATTGCCATCGACGGACTGACCGCTCCCATGGACGTCACCATCAAAGTCCGCTACGGCAAAAAGGAAGGCGCCGCCCGCATCGAGCCCCTTCCAGATGGCCGCGTCCGCGCGACGTTCGCCGAGCCGCAAAGAGCCGTCACCCCCGGCCAGTCCGCCGTGTTCTACGACGGAGATGTCGTCGTCGGGGGAGGAATTATTGAAACGGCGGAGAGGAGGATTTCATGAAACGAATTTTCTGCGGCCTGAGCTGCGGGCTGGTGATGGTCGTTTGCTGTGCCGTGTTCTTATTGTCGGTCGGCACGGTGGCCGCGCACGCCCATGCTGCATCTGAGGCGGCCTGCGTCCGCGCCGGGGATTTCGCCTCGCATGGCATCGCGCTCGGGCAGGCGGCGGGGGAGGAACAGCTTTCCTCTGCCTTTGGCAAGGTGCTGTATGACGACGTCCTTTCGCGCTGGGGCATCCCTCTCACGAAATACACGTTCCAAAAGGACGTCACGGTCTACACGCTCCAGAAGACGGGGCAGGTGGCCGAGATCGTGCTCGAAAAGGACGCGGCGACGGCGCGTGACGGCATCCGCTACGGCGCGACGTCGTACTACATCCAGCACGTTTTCGGCAAGTCACAGCGCGAGAACGTGGGCGGCGATGCCTGCTTCGTCTACCGCGGAGAGGACTCCATGCGCCTGATCGCCACGGTCGACCACGACAACGGCAGCCTGACGGCACTGCGGCTGACGCTGCTGCCTTTGACGGAGGACGAGGCCGATGCCTGGGCAGAGGCCCATCCCGAGGCCATGGGCGACGTCCTGACAACCGAACTTTTGAAGGGCGGCGCCGCCATTGATACGAGCGCTTTGCCGGAGGCGCCTGCGCCGAAATTGGAGGGACTG
Organism: uncultured Veillonellaceae bacterium; assembly: GCA_900318215.1. Classification (GTDB taxonomy): domain Bacteria; phylum Bacillota; class Negativicutes; order Selenomonadales; family Selenomonadaceae; genus Selenomonas_C. The sequence goes on along the minus strand of ONJV01000066.1, from coordinate 9,407 downwards.
ACGAATTGACGACGCGCATGATCTGCCACCGCGGCCTGCGCTATGCGGGCATCACGCTCGGCTGTTTGATCGCGAGCTGCTCCATCAACCTGTTCCTCGTGCCGTCGCACCTCTTGACGGGCGGCGCGACGGGCATCGCCATCATCGTCTACTACCTGACGGGGCTCCCAATCGGCCTCCAGACGTTCGCCTACAACATCCCGCTCCTCGCGGCGGCCTGGCGGCTCATGGGGCGGCGGTACACGGCCGACATCATCATCGGCACGGCGATTTTCTCCGCCTGCCTCGACATCACGCGGTTCCTCAACGCCTACGCGCCACTCAATGACTACATGCTCGCGGCCATTTTCGGCGGCGTCTTCAACGGCATCGGCTACGGCCTCGTGTTCCGCATGAATGGCAGCACGGGCGGTTTCGACATCATCGGCGCCATCATGAAGAAATATTATTCGTTCGGCATGGGCGGCGTCATCTTCGCGTTCAACTGCGTCCTGATGTGCGTCTCGGCCTTTTTGCTCGGCGTCGCGCCCGCCATGCTGACGCTCATCTGCATGTACGTCAACGGCGCGATCACGGACAAGGTCGTCGCGGGCTTCCAGCGGCGAAAGGCCGTCCTCATCGTCTCGAACCAGCCCGAGGCCGTCGCCGACGCCATCCTCAGCGAGCTCGGCCGCGGCGTCACATTCCTGCACGGGCAGGGCGGCTTCACGCACATGGAGCGCGACGTCGTCATGGCCGTCGTGAACCTCACGCAGATCGCGAAAGTCAAACTCATGACCCACGCCATCGACCCGACGGCGTTCATGATCATCATCTCGGCGAACGAAGTCGAAGGCCCGGGCTTCACGCAGCCGGGGAGGAAAATCCTCGACAAATTCGACGAAAAACGGGACGGATGAAGAAGGAGGCCACACATTTTGCAGATCACGTATCTCATGAACAGCGGCTTTGCCGTGGAGCTCGAACATACCCTCCTCGTCTTCGACGCCTACGAGGACCCCGCGCGCGCGCTCGACAAGGTGTTCGAGAAGCGGGCGTGGGACGCGGTGTATTTCCTCGCGTCGCACAGCCACTATGACCATTTCAATGGCGACCTCCTGCGCCGGTATGCGCCGTACGTCACGCGCTACCTCCTCTCGCATGACATCCGCCATACCGTCGGCGCGCGCAAGCTCCCGGCGGAAAAATGCGTGTTCCTCGATGACTATTCGCATTGGGAGGCCGCAGGGCTGGCCGTCGACAGCTACAGCTCAACGGACATCGGCACGTCGTTCGCCGTCATGACGGAGGGAAAGATTCTCTTCCACGCCGGCGACTACAACTGGTGGGACTGGACGGGCGACACGCATGAAAACCGCATGCTCGCCGCGAACGGCTTCCACAAGCAGCTGAAAAAACTCGCGGGCCTCGTCGCCGACGTCGCGTTCTTCCCCGTCGACGGCCGCCTCGAATCCTCCATGGCGAAAGGCGCGAAAGAATTCTGCGCCAAAACCGACGTCCGCGCCCTCGTGACCATGCACAGCGTCGGCTTCCCGCGCTGGCGCGTGCCAGACGATTTTTTCGAACCGGGGAGAGAAATTCCAGTCTGGTCGCCCGTCGAAGCGGGGGAGACGCGGGAGATAGACAACAAAGGAGATTTCCGCTAAAATATGAGTATCGCAAAATTTTTGAAACAAGCAGCTGTCATCCTCTCGTTCCTCTGCCTCGGCGCGACGACGTGCCTGGCGGCGGAAGCGGGGACGGCGGCGAATGGAGGAACACAGCATATGGCAAACCGCATCGCAGTCATCGAGACGAACCTCGGCACGATCGAACTCGAGCTTTTTGAGGACAAGACGCCGATCACGACGAAGAATTTCATCGACCTCGCGGAAAAGGGCTTTTATGATGGCGTCATCTTCCATCGCGTCATCGACGGCTTCATGATCCAGGGTGGCGATCCGACCGGCACGGGCATGGGCGGCCCGGACTACACGATCGAGGACGAGTTCCGCGATGACCTGCAGTTCACGGGTGAAGGCATCCTCGCGATGGCGAATACGGGCATGCCCCATACGGGCGGCAGCCAGTTCTTCATCACGCTGGCCGCGACACCGTGGCTCAACGGCCACCACACGATTTTCGGCAAGGTCGTGAAGGGCATGGATGTCGTCAAGAAAATCGGCCACACGGAGACGGACTACGCTGACCGCCCCGTCGAGGACGTCGTGATGAAGAGCGTCACAATCAAGGACGCCGAGTGACGGCCTACACCTACATCGTGCGTTGCGCCGACGGCACGCTTTACACGGGCTGGACGGATGACATCGAAAAGCGCCTCGCGGCCCACAACAGCGGCCACGGCGCGAAATACACGCGTTCGCGGCGCCCCGTGACGCTCGTGCACCTTGAGACGTTTGATACGAAGGAAGCGGCCATGAGCCGGGAGTGGCATATCAAGCGGCTGTCGCGCGCGCAGAAGCTCGCGCTGGTGGCGTCGTCACGAGGGAGCGGGGACGCCATTCATTGACAAGGCGGACGAAACTTTCTATAATGAATAAGTTGAAAAATCCGATGGAAAAGGGGTAATCCTATTATGCCAGATAAAAAAGTCCTCGTCTCCCAGGAAGGCTATGACAAGCTCGTCGAAAAGCTCAACTACCTCAAGAGCGTCAAGCGCCTCGAAATCGCTGACCGCCTCAAAGCCGCCATCGCGCTCGGCGACCTCTCCGAGAACTCGGAGTACGATGACGCCAAGAACGAGCAGGCATTCAACGAGGGCGAGATTCTCGAGACCGAGGCGAAGATCCGCAACGCCGAGATCATCGCAACGGGCTCGGGCGACGTCGTGCAGATGGGTTCGACCGTCGTCGTCATCGACCAGGAATTTGCCGAAGACGGCCCCGAGACGTTCATGATCGTCGGCTCGACGGAAGCCGACCCGGACGAGGGCAAGATTTCGAACGAGTCCCCACTCGGCCAGGCCCTTTTAGGCCAGAAAGTCGGCTCCGTCGTCGACGTGCATGCGCCGGCAGGCATCATCAAGTACGAAATCCAGGAAATCAAAGGCTAAGGAGCAGTTTATTTTGAGCGAAAACAAGCAGAAAAAGGGGCAGCAGCAGGCGGCCCCTGCGGAAGACCTCAATGAGATGATGAAGGTCCGCCGCGAGAAGATGGAGGCGTTCCGCCAGATGGGCGTGCCGCCGTTCGGCCACCGCTATGATGTCACGTACCATACGGCCGACATCCACGAGAAATTCGACCACCTCGAAGGCGAGGAAGAGAGCGACGAAGAAGTCCGCATCGCGGGCCGCCTCATGGCTATCCGCGGCCACGGCAAAGCGTCGTTCTGCACGCTGAATGACCGCACGGGCAATATCCAGGTCTATTTCAAGATCGATGTGCTCGGCGAACACAAATACAAGGAAGAGTTCAAGCGCCTCGACATCGGCGACATCGTCGGCATCCAGGGCAAAGTCTTCCGTACGCGCCGCGGCGAACTGACCGTCCGCGTCGACGACTTTGACCTGCTGTCGAAATCCCTGCGCCCGCTGCCGGAGAAATTCCACGGCCTGCAGGATGTGGACATCCGCTACCGCCAGCGCTATCTCGACCTCATCATGAACCCCGAAGTCCGCGACACGTTCGTCAAGCGCACGAAAATCGTGCATGCTGTGCGCAAGTTCTTTGACGACCACGGCTACCTCGAAGTCGAAACGCCGGTGCTTTCGACGATTGCGGGCGGCGCGGCTGCGCGTCCTTTCGTCACGCACCACAACACGCTCGACCTCGACATGTATCTGCGCATCGCGACGGAGCTGAACCTCAAGCGCCTGATCATCGGCGGCTTTGAGCGTGTCTACGAAATGGGCCGCGTCTTCCGCAACGAGGGCATGGACGTGCGCCACAATCCGGAATTCACGACCATCGAATTCTATCAGGCCTATGCGGACTACACGGACATGATGGACATCACGGAAGGCGTTGTCAAATACGTCTCCAAGAACGTCCTTGGCACGACGAAGGTCACGTATCAGGGCACGGAAATCGACTTCGGCCATGTCAAGCGCATTTCGATGAATGACGCTGTCAAAGAGGCGACGGGCAAGGACTTCATGGCATGCTCCACCGTCGAAGAGGCCCGCAAGCTCGCCGATGAAATCGGCGTCACGTATGAGCCGCGCCACGGCATCGGCGGCATCCTGAACCAGGCCTTCGAGGCAAAAGTCGAAGAGACGCTCATGCAGCCGACGTTCATCACGGGCCATCCGACCGAGATTTCGCCGCTTGCGAAGCGCAACCCTGACGACCCGCGCATCACGGACCGCTTCGAGTTCTTCGCCTATGGCCGCGAGCTCGCGAACGGCTTCACGGAGCTCAATGACCCGATTGATCAGGAAGGCCGTTTCCTCGACCAGCTCAAGCAGCGCGAGGCCGGCGACGACGAAGCGCACGTCATGGACCGCGACTACATCACGGCCATGGAGTACGGCCTCCCGCCGACGGGCGGCGTCGGCATCGGCATCGACCGCCTCGTCATGTTCCTGACGGACGCAGCCTCGATCCGCGACGTCCTGCTGTTCCCGACGATGAAGCCGGTCGACTGAAAGAGCCTCTCCCACAGGGAGAGGGGGACCGCGAAGCGGTGGAGAGGGTGTCGAAGGTAGGACACAACTTCATATATGAAAAGGGAGTCGAAGGATAAAACCTCCAACTCCTTTTTTTTGTGCCCAAAATGTGATATAGTTATTATCGTATGCAAATTTCAAACAGGGGAGGTCACTTTTTGACTCCAGCAATCACATACGAACTCGTAAAGAAGGATGAAGCTACGGGCGCGCGCGCTGGGCTATTGCACACGCCGCACGGGAGTTTCCCGACACCGATTTTCATGCCGGTCGGCACGCAGGCGTCGGTCAAGGGCGTTTCGCCTGACGAACTGAAGGGCCTTGGCGCCGGCGTCATTCTTTCTAATACGTACCATCTTTTCCTGCGGCCGGGCATGGACCTCATCAAGGAGGCCGGCGGCCTGCACAAGTTCATGCATTGGAATCGCGCAATCCTGACGGACAGCGGCGGATTCCAGGTCTTCAGCCTTGGCGACCTGCGCAAAATCACCGAGGAAGGCGTGACGTTCCGCTCGCATATCGACGGTTCGAAAAAGTTCCTGTCGCCCGAAATCTCGATGAAGGCGCAGATGTGCTTTGGCTCCGACATCGTCATGGCATTTGACGAGTGCGTGCCGTATCCTGCCGATTACGACTATGCCAAAGCCTCGACGGAGCGCACGCAGCGCTGGGCCGAGCGGTGCAAGACAGTCATGACGGCCCCGAATCAAGGCCTGTTTGGCATCGTGCAGGGCGGCATGTACAAGGATTTGCGCAAATGGCACGCGGCAAAGCTCGTGGACATGGACCTGCCGGGCTATGCAGTCGGCGGCCTGTCCGTCGGCGAGCCGCCCGAACTCATGTATGAAATGCTCGAATACTCGACGTCGCTCTTGCCGGAAAACAAGCCGCGCTATCTCATGGGCGTCGGCACGCCCGACCACCTCGTCGAGGGTGTCGCGCGCGGCATCGACATGTTTGACTGCGTCTATCCGACGCGCGTCGCCCGCAATGGCATGGCGATGACCTGGGACGGCCGCCTCGTCATGAAAAATGCGAACCTCGAGCACGACCACCATGTCATCGAAGAAGGCTGCGGCTGCTATGCCTGCCGCAACGGCTACACGCGCGCCTACATCCGCCACCTCGTGCGCGCGGGCGAAATCTTCGGCCTGCGGCTGCTGTCACTCCACAACCTCTGGTTCCTCGAAGAATTCATGCGCAGGATGCGGAAGGCCATCCTCGATGGCACGTTCCCGCAGTTCCGCGCAGAGTTTCTGGAACAGTACGACCCGCACCGAAAGAATTGAGTTCCTCCCTCTGCGAGGGAGGAGGCAAAGGAAAGAAGGAAATACCCCATGTCACAGGAAGCCACCAGCACGGTCTTTATGATCGTTGTCATGATCGCGCTCTTTTATTTCATGCTGTACCGTCCGCAGAAGAAGCAGGCGGCAAAGCGCAAGGAACTCTTAAACAGCCTCGAAGTCGGCGTCGATGTCGTCACGATTGGCGGCATGTATGGCCGCATCAAGGCGCTCGACGACAAGACGGTCAAGCTCGAAGTCGCGCCGGGCACGGTCATCACGTTCGCGCGCGCGGCCATCAATGGAAAGGTCGCCAAAGAAGCAGCATCGGAAGAGGATGAAGACTGATGGACGCCGCACAAGAGGGCGGGAGGCGCGACCCGGCCATTCATGCTGAGGCCTTGGCGGCCAAGACGACATTGCGCCGCAAGATGACGAAAGTCCGCAAGGACATGACGCCCGAGGCGCGGCAGGCCGCATCGGCTCAGATGATCGACCGCCTCGTGAAACTCCCAGCTTACCAGAACGCGCAGACCATCTTTGCCTATGCCTCGATGGCAGACGAAGTCCAGCTCGACGCGTTCATCGAGCGCGCGATGTCTGACGGCAAGCGCGTGGCTATTCCGTGGATTACGGACAAGGGCACGATGGAGGCCGTCGAAGTTTCGTCTCTCAAGAGCCTCGAAGTGGGCATGTACGGCATCCGCAATGTGCCGGCCGCCGAGCGCCGCGTCATCGCGCCCGAAGCCATCGACCTTGCCATCGTGCCGGGCGCGGCGTTTACCGTCGAAGGCGCACGGCTCGGCCTTGGTGGCGGCTATTATGACCGCTATCTCGGCAATCGAGCTCCGCAGGCCGAGCGCGTGGCACTCGCGTTTGATGCGCTCGTGCTGCCACGTCCCGAGCGGCATAAAATTCCGATGGAGGCGCACGACATCTGGGCCGACGTCCTCGTCACAGAGACGCGTGTCCTCTCATTTGATAAAAAACGGTGAGCAATATGGAAATCAAGATCGGCCTCGCAAAGACGGCCAAATATGCAAATGAATACTGCGGCGACAGCTGCGACCTCGCCGAGCGTCCGCATGGCGGCATTTCCGCCATCATCGCGGACGGGCAGGGCAACGGCCTCGCCGCGCACCATACGAGCAACTGGGTCGTGTCGAAAGCCGTGTCGCTGATCAATGACGGCGCACGCGACGGCGCAGTCGCCCGTGCCGTGCATGACTACCTCTATGCGATGAAGGATCGCAAGGTCTCGTGCACGCTGACGGTCGTTTCGGCTGATCTCGAGACCGAGACCGTCGTCATCAGCCGCAACTCGAACTGCCCGACGATCGTCGTGACGCCGGATTACGAGACGGTCTATGATGAGGACGTCGAGCCCATCGGCGTCCACCGCCACATGAAGCCGCGCATGTATGAAGTCCCGTTCACGCCGGGCATGATCGTCGTCTCGTACACGGACGGCATCGCTCACGCGGGCCGCAAGCGCACGGGCCACGAGGCGGATTTCGAAAAGATCATGAACATCGTGCGCGACAACACGGCCGATGATGTCGAATACATCGCGCGCAGCATCCTCGAATACGCCCTCTCGCTCGACGAAGACAAGGCAAGCGACGACATGACCGTCGTCGTGCTCGGCATCGCCGAAGGGCGGGAAGGGGCGCCGAAAATCGAGGAGCTCAAAGCGGTGTATCCAGTATAACTTTGAAGAAAACCTCCCTCTCCGAGGGAGGGGGACCGCGTAAGCGGTGGTGGGTGTGTCGAAGGTACGGACTATCTCCGACACACCCCCAGTCCCTTCGGGACAGCCCCCTCGGAGAGGGGGCCAGAAGTTGTTGGATTTTCGAGGTGAAAACTTATGAAAATCGCTATTGTCGGTATTTGCGCATCGGGAAAAACAACCTTGGTGCGCGGTCTGCGCGAGGCTGGCTATGATGCCTACAACGTCGCGCAGGAACATTCCTGCATCCATGATTTCTGGAACAAGCATCACCCCGACGTCCTCGTCATGATTGACGCGACGCTCGCGGCCGTCCACAAGCGCCGCGTTGTCTACTGGGGCCAGGACCGCATCGACATGCAGCACGAGAGGCTCGCGGACGCGCGGAAGCACGCGGACCTCTACATCCAGACGGACGCACTCGATGCCGAAGCCGTCAAGAACAAGGTCATTGATTTTCTCAAAACCAGAGAATCAGATAAATAAAAAATGAAGGGATTGAACTAGTTGAGAAAAGACAGTCTCCTGAAACTCATCGTCTGTGTCGTGGCGATTGTCGGCATCTTCCTCGCGTTCGTGCAGCCGTTGGCGAATTCCATCCGGCAGGGCCTCGACCTGCAGGGCGGCACGCATGTCGTGCTTGAAGCGGAGGACACTGACGTCGCACAGGTCAACGATGATGCCATGAACCGCGTCGTCACGATCATGGAAAAGCGCGTCAACGCGCTCGGCCTTACGGAGCCAATCATCCAGCGCGAAGGCGAGCGCCGCGTCATCATCGAGCTGCCGGGCGTCAAGGACCCAGATGCGGCCATCAAGACCATCGGCAAGACGGCCATGCTCGAATTCAAGGACGAGGAAGGCAACACGGTGCTCACGGGTACCGACCTCAAGGACGCGCAGGCCGCGACGAACCAGCAGAACGGCCAGAACGTCGTCAACCTCGAATTCACGGATGAAGGCGCGAAGAAATTCGCCGACCTCACGTCGAAGAACGTCGGCCGCACGATTGCGATCCTGCTCGACGGCGAAGTGCTGACAGCGCCGAATGTCCGCGAGCCGATCCTCGGCGGCAAAGCGGAAATCAGCGGCCAGAAATCGCTTGACGAGGCGCAGAACCTCGCCGTCGTCCTGCGCTCTGGCGCATTGCCGGTCAAGGTCAACATCATCGAGACGCGCACGGTCGGCCCGTCGCTCGGCCAGGATTCGAAAGACAAGTCCGAGTTCGCGTTTGCCGTCGGCATCGGCGCCGTCCTCTTGTTCATGCTGCTGTTCTACCGCATGTCGGGCTTCATCGCTGACGTCGCCCTCATGGCCTACACCGTCATGCTGCTCGCCCTGCTCTGGGCGCTCGATGCGACGCTGACACTGCCAGGCGTCGCGGGCATCATCCTGTCCATTGGTATGGCCGTCGATGCGAACGTGCTGATTTTCGAGCATTTCAAAGAGGAATACCAGATTCAGGGCAAGACGCTGCGCCTCTCGATGGACGCGGGCTTCAAGCGCGCGTTCACGACGATTTTTGACTCGAACATCACGACGATCATCGCGGCGGGCGTCCTGTTCTTCCTCGGCACGGGCACGATCCGCGGTTTCGCCATCACGCTCGGCCTCGGCACGCTGCTTTCGATGTTCACGGCCATCACGCTGACGCAGTTCATGCTGAAGCTCATGATTGCTTCGAAAATCTTCACGTCGCCGGGTGCCTATGGCGCCTCCGGCTTCATGCTCTGGAAAAAGGAGGATCTGAAGCGCAATGCCTAAATTTGATATTTCCGGCCATCGCAC
>ONJV01000001.1 GCA_900318215.1 uncultured Veillonellaceae bacterium | reverse complement strand
AGAAGCGCGCGCAGGTAGACGACAAAGGCCGCCGCGCCGATGTCTTTCGCGAAGCTCAGGCCGTGATAGCTGACGTTCTTCTCGACGAGCCACGGGAATTTGCCCGAGGCCGCCCAGTCAAACTTGCCGCTGTCGATGACGACGCCGCCGAGCGTCGTGCCGTGGCCGCCGATGAACTTTGTCGCGGAGTGCACGACGATGTCGGCGCCGTAGTCGAACGGGCGCAGCTGGTACGGCGTCGCGAACGTGGAATCGACGACGAGCGGAATCTTGTGCGCATGCGCGATTTTCGCGACCGCCTCGATGTCGATGAGGTTCGCGTTCGGATTGCCGACGGACTCGATGTAGATGATCTGCGTGTTGTCCTGGATCGCGTCCTCGAAGACCTGCGTGCCCTTCGTCGGATCGACGAACGTCGTCTCGATGCCGAAATCGGGGAACGTGTGCTCGAAGAGGTTGAACGTGCCACCGTAGATCGTCGTGGCCGCGACGATGTGCTGGCCGGCATGGACGAGGCCCTGCACCGCCGCCGTGACCGCCGCCGCGCCGGATGCGAATGCGAGCGCCGCGACGCCGCCTTCGAGTGCCGCGAGGCGCTTCTCGAGCACGTCCTCCGTCGGGTTCGTCAGGCGGCCGTAGATGTTGCCCGCATCCTTCAGGCCGAAACGGTCAGCCGCGTGCTGGCAGTTGCGGAACACATAGCTCGTCGTCTGGTAGATCGGCACGGCGCGCGCATCCGTCGCGGGATCGGCCTCTTCCTGGCCGACATGCAGCTGCAGCGTCTCAAAGTGGTACTTTCTCTCTTCGCTCATGGTACTTCCTCCTATGTCTTCCGTTCCAGTAAACATATCTGATTGCTATGTTTGGAATTATACAATGTTACAGTTCATCTGTCAAGAGGAAATTTGGCGAGCGTTCGATTTCATCATTTCACTCTTTCCCGTACCGTCCGCATCACGCGTTCGTTGATGTCCGTCTCGGCGATGAGGCTTTCGAGGGCGTCTTTCGCGAGCACGGAGGCGCGGCCGCGCGGGGCGTAGCCCTCGTGGTAGAAACGGCTCGTGGCCTCGGAGAAATTTTCCTGCGTCGTGCGGTCGTAGCCATCAAGCTCGAGGCCGACGCGGCTCTCAAGGATCATGGAATCCGCGACGGAATCCCAATCCCATCCGCCACCGCCATAAAAGATGATCTCGCGGTAATCCGTCAGTACAGGACAGACGACGAGGTCGGCATCGAGCTTCTCCGCAAGCAGCTGCATCGCGTCCTTCATGCGCACGCGGCGCTTCTCTTTTTTGAGGTCTGCGAGCACCTCATCGAGCGCCGCCTCGACGTCCGACGCCGGCAGCTCCTCGACATAATGCATCGTATCATTCAGCGGCACATGCAGCGCACGGTCAAGGCGGTCTTCGAGGAGATTTTCCACCTCGTCATCCGCATACGACGACCGCACGATCAGCGGCACGCGAGCGAGCCGCAGCGTCTGCGGCGTGCTGGCCGTCTGCACCTCGGTTTTTTCCTGCGCGTTATTTTTTTCTGCTGCAAAAACAACGGACGCGCAGAGCAAACATACCAGCGTGCAGAAAAAAATAAATAGTGGAAGTTTTTTTCGCATGGTGATCGCGACCTTTCTGGAAAAATTAAAAAGCCAATCAACCTAAGGCCCCCTCCCTGAGGGGGCTGGCGCTGAAGGCGACTGGAGGTGTGGCGAAGGTACGACGTGAAGTAAAGTTCGATTGTGCAGTCGAAGGTAGAACTCAGGAAATCTCTTCGACTGCACAATCGATGACATTGGTGCACCATACCTTCGCCACTCCCACCACCGCTTCGCGGTCCCCCTCCCTCGGAGAGGGAGGCCAAAAGTTTGCATGACCTTTGCAGTCCTACTCTTTCGCCAGTTCCTCGTACCGCTTCATGAGCTCGGCGACGCAGTCGGGTTCGGTGATTTTCAGGGGGAAGCCGTAGGCGCGGAGGGTGGCGCGGTCGTTGGAACGGTGGGCTTCGCGGAGGTCTTTGGGCATGAAGACTTCGTCGTAGAGGTCGGCGAGGGAGCTGTCGGGATGATGGCTGCGGGCGTCCAAAATGCCCTGCGCCGTGCGCTCAATCTCCGCACGCTGCTCCGGCGTCGGGGTCGGCCACGGGAAGTTGTTGTAGACGACATTGATGGAATAACTGTAGTCGCTTTTCAACCTTCCAGAAATTGTCCGCATCCATGCCATGTGAACGTTACTGTTCAAAATACCGAAATGATAGAGTGTTGCATCTGGGATGATAAATAATTTATCGCCTGCAATCGTTTGGTTGTCAATATATCCCATCGGAATATATCTGCGTCTCTGAGATGAAACTTTCGGCAAAACAATACATGCATCTGGATTCATTTGCTCGCGGAATAATGTCGGTGTGTCAGCGAGTTTTTGCCGTCCTTTATCGGTGCTTTCCAAACGGGATTTTTTGCAGAGAGTGACGCGCTTTGTGACCAATGGTAATTTTTTTTAATTCACTTGGTTCTGCGTCAACAAGCCACAGGCAATAACGCGGAACATTATTGATAAATTCGTAGCCCATCATGAAACGTTTTACGAATTTTTCTGCGCCCGGTTCTTTTTGCAATAAATCATTTTTTTCGTCTTCTGACAAAATCAAATTTCCGCCATCCGTTGGGCGATTTCCAGAGAGCATTTTGGGAACATCGCAAAGAGCTTTTGTCCGCGCTTTTATAAAAACAGTTTTTGCTGCATGGAGGTATGGATTTATTTCGTCAACATGCTTTGAAATATTATCGGTGAAGAGGTATTTTTCACCGTTATTTTCGCACGCACTCAATCCAATAATCACGACATGGACGTGTGCTTTATTTGTGCTTTCGCTATCCCAACGGAAGGTCCGATAGGCAAAATCGATGTGGATGCCGAAGCGATGATAAAGCGGCTCCCAGATGTCGGCGACTTGTTCGCCCTGCGTGATGGAGTTTGTCGAGACGAAGGCGGTTTTGACGTTCGTGCCGTTCATGTATTCGGCGGCCTTGAAATACCAGCCGGAGACGTAATCGATTTTTCCAGCCTTTTTATACGGCTTGCCGTTTTCGTCGATGTACGTGGCGAGCATGTCGGCTTTCTGTTCTTTCGATTGCAGCGAGTAGCCCACAAATGGTGGATTGAAGATTCTCCGTAGTGGCTGTGCCATAGATCAATGCCACCTCCCGTACAATCAGGATCTGTGCGTAGAAGACAGGGTATTTTGCGTCTTCGCATCTCCGGCTGGCGAGGATACCAGAACGGCATGCTGCTATCAATGCACGCAGAGGCTCAGCAGGGCTGGCATTGACATCAGCATGCCGTTCTGGTGCGGATCTGAGAGGAGATGCAAGGGAGACTTAGGAGACGCGCACGGAGATCACTACAGGGAATCCCGAGAATCTTAACGTCATCGCTCGGCGGCAGTACTTCCTTCCAGTCCATGCGCAGCGCGTTTCCTTCGCGGATGTTGCTGTTCGTATGGAGCGGCAGGAAGTCCATTTCCTTGTGGATGATGTCTTCTGTTTCGCGGAACATCTGGCTTTCCGCGATCCACATGGCGGTCTTGGCGACACTCGTCGCGAAGTCGTTGATCTCGATGCCGTAGAATTGCTGGATGGAGACGTGGACGTAGTCTTCTTCCGTGCTGCCGCCGAAGTCGAGACCGAGGACGCCCGTGCCGCTTTCGCCCATGAGCGTCTCGCGCAGGATGTCATTTTCGAGACGGCGCAGGGACAGATAGCTTTCTGTCAAAAAATTGCCGCTGCCGCAGGCGGGTTCAAAATATTTTCCGCGTCCGAGTTCTTTTTGCAGGGCGCGGAGTTTTTCCGTGCGTTTTTTCGGCTGCTTTTCCTGCATGGCGTCTTGGAAGCGATTTTTATATTCGGTGAAAAAGAGCGGGTCGATCACCTTGTGAATATTTTCGATGCTCGTATAATGCATGCCGCCGTGGCGACGCGTTTCGGGATTTAATGTGCCCTCAAATATTGCCCCGAAAATCGTCGGAGAAATTTCGCGCCAGTCAAAACCGCAACCTTCTTCGAGGATGAGGTTGCGCGTCGGCTCGTCGATCGGCGGGATGGGGACGTCTTCCGTAAAAAGGCTGCCATTGGCGTAGGGAAACGCGGCGAGCTCGGGTTCGATGAATTTATCACGGTCGGCGATGGGTTGGTCGAGCACGCGGAAAAGATCGCGCAAGCCGGTGCGAAAATGCTGCGGGCGGAACGAGGCAAGATAGTCGTGAAAGGTATTGCGGCGGCCGAAAAGTCCGGCGTCTTCGGCGTAAAAGCAGAAGACGAGGCGGACGATGAGCTTGTTGAGGTCTTGCAGGTCTTTCGCGGTCGGTGCGTCGCCATAGCACGGCAGCAGGGCGCTGTAGATCTTGCCGACGAGCGTGCCGGCTTCGCGTGAGAGGTCCATTTCGCGCTGGATGTGGCTGTCGCGGACGTCGACGAGGAAGTGGAGGCGGTAGTATTCTTTGCCGAGGTCTTTGAGTGCGATGCGCTCGGGTTCGTCGTTCGGCCGCTCCATGTCGTAGACGTGGAATTCGGAGAAGTTGCACGAGACGATCCAGCGCGGGCGCTCGGAGTATGGCAGGGCGGCGGCGTAGCGTTTCGCCTGCTCGAATGGTTTGAGGAATGTGCCGTCAGATTGCTTGATGGGCGCGTCGAGGTCTTTGCCGAGACTTTTCTGCTCAATCATGGTGTGCGTCGCGGGGATCATGACGTCGATGAAACTGACGTGGGAGAGCTTGACGCGCTGCTCGAAGCGGACGAAGCTCGCGGGGTCTTCGATGCCGTAGACTTTTTGCAGGAGCTCGAACCAGAAGCGCTGGCTGTCTTGTTTTTCGTCGCCGATGCCCTGCCATTTCTTGGCAAAGGCGGCAGCGGCTTTCGCCTGATTTTCCATGGGGGATGCCTCTTTTCCAGAGCGTCAGTGGATGGCTTTTTTCTTGAAGCGGCCGCCGACGATGTCGTGGACGGCGTTAATGGTGACGAAGGCGTTTTCGTCTTTTTCGAGCACGATTTCCTTGAGCTTGTCCACTTCGAGGCGCGTGACGACGCAGTAGAGGACTTCCTTGCTGTCGCCGGTGTAGCCGCCCGCGCCGTGCAGCAGCGTGACGCCGCGGCCGAGGCGGTCGTTGAGGGCGGACGTGATGTCTTCATGCTCGTTCGTGACGATCATGACGGCATAGCTTTCGTCGAGGCCCTTGATGACAACGTCGATCATCTTGCTGATGACGAAGTAGGCGACGAGCGAATACATCGCCTTGTCCCAGCCGAACAGCAGGCCCGCGCTCGAAAGGATGAAGAGGTTGATGAACATGACGACTTCGCCGACGGAAAAGACGGAGCGCCGATCCATGATGATGGCGACGATCTCGGTGCCGTCGAGCGAGCCGCCCGCGCGGATGATGAGGCCGACGCCGAGGCCGTCGATGATGCCGCCGAAAATGGCAGCGAGGAACGGATCCTCCGTGACGCGCGGCAGCGTCTCGAACACGGCCGACCACGCCGAGAGGAAGCAGATGGCGATGAGCGTCGCGATGGCGAAGTTCTTGCCAATCTGCTTGTAGCCGAGATAGAGGAACGGCAGGTTCATCACGACGAGGAAGAAGCCGAACGACATCGGCGTGACCGTGCTCGCCATGATGGAGATACCGACGACGCCGCCGTCGATGACGTGGTTCGGAATCAGGAAGAGCTCGAGGCCGATGGACGCGATGATGGCGCCGAGAAAAATCATCACGTACTTCTTGATGTAAAACGACGCCTTGCGGTGCTGGGCGATGGTCTTCTTCACTGCCGGCACCACGGGAATGGGGGACTGACCGCTGGGTTCTTGGGGATTGGGGGTCAAGTGATGTTCCGGCATGGACGTCACGCTCCTGTTCATAAGTTTTGTCCATTCCATTGTAACATAAAAGAGGACATTGTACTTGATAATTTGGTTGTTTTGCAAAGGAAGGCTTCTGCGAAAGAATCTTTTGTCCTCCGCAGAAGCCTTTCTCATAAATTGAAATGACCCATCTCCGACACACCCACCACCGCTTCGCGGTCCCCCTCCCTCGGAGAGGGAGGCTGAATTTGAATGGAGAACCTAGCCATTATTCCCACGCGACACTGTCATCGACGTCTTCGAGGATGCCCTTGAGATTCGGCAGCTCGCCGCTCTTGGCCGTGCCGAGGCAGAACGTCTCGCCGTCCTGCCGCACGAAGAGCGCCGTGACGTCTTCGCCGCAGCTTTCGATGAGCGCCTTGCCTTTTTCCTCGCCGAGCACGAAGAGCGCCGTCGTGAGGATGTCGGAAAGCTCGCCCGCGTGCTCGCCGCGCGCGACGACGGTGACGCCCTCGAGGCCGGTCGCGGCCGGACGCCCCGTCGCGGGATCGAAGATGTGATGGTAGCGCTGGCCGTCCTGCTCGAAGTAGCGCTCGTAATCGCCGGAGCTCGAGAGCGCGGCATCGCCGAGCGGCGCGACGCCGAGATACGTCTTCGGGTCGTCCGCGCGCGGATGGCGGATGCCGATGCGCCACTTCTTGCCCTTCGGATTGCTGCCGAGCGCATAGATGGAGCTGCCGCCGAGGCTCACGAGGCCGTTTTTGACGCCGTGCTTCTCGTAGATTTTGCGCAGGCCGTCGATGGCATAGCCCTTCGCGACAGCGCCGAGGTGGACGCGCATGCCAGCCTCCGTCAGGCGGGCGCTGTGGTCTTCCGCGCGGAGCTCGAGCTTCTGCCAGCCGACATGGCTGCGCGCTTCGGCGATTTCGGCGTCCGACGGGACGCGCTCACTCTCTGTGCCGATGCCCCAGAGCTTGATGAGCGGCCCCGTCGTGATGTCGAACGCGCCGTTTGTCTTTTCCGACCAGCCTTTGGAAAAGGCGAGCATCTCGTAGATTTCCGGCGAGACCTGCACCCACTCGCCTGTCCCGGCCGCGAGGCGCAGCGCCGTGAGGTCGCTGCCGTCCTTCTGGCTCGCGAGCGCGTCGAGCTTCTTGAGATAGGCGATGCCCTCCTCGACGGCCTGCTCCTGCTCCCCGTCATCCGCCTGCAGCTCGACGACCGTATCCATGACGACGGCCGTCTTCGTATAGGGCTCGCGGCCGCAGGCGGAGAGGGAAAGGGTGCAAATCAACAAGAGAAGAATCGAAAAAAGCCGCTTCATTCGTCTCACCCTTTGCTGGAAACCTCGTTGTACACGTCCTTCAGCAGTGTCTCTTTCCGCAGGCTTTCACACTCGCAGTGTTTTTCGTCGGCGTCCACGCTGCGGATGGTGTCGAGCAGGATTTCGCCAATCATCGGGGCGTCATCGTAGAAGATGTCTTTCATGTCGTCGTGCGACCAGGCGCGGCGGATGCCTTCGCCGTAGTTGACGGTGAAGTAGAGCCCCGCGTAGCACGCGCCGATTTCGCGGGCGAGGTAGACTTCGGGCGCGATGCTCTGGCCGACGATGTCAGCGTGGCCCTGCATCATCGCGACTTCGGCCGGGCTCTCGAAATGGCGGCCGTCCGTCACGGCGTACGTGCCGCGCGGAAAAATGCGGCCATCGAAATGCTTGCGCGTCGCGGAAATCAGCGCCTTGCGGAGCTCGGGGCAGAGCGCGTCGCGCATGATGAGCAGGTACCGGCCGTCGAGCATGACGTCCTTGCGGCACGAGAGGTCGAGATAGTCGTCCGGGATCATGAAATCCCGCAGGTCGAGGAGCTTGTTCACCGTGCCGACGCCGCCCTCGGAGAGGATGCGCGTGACGCCCGCTTCGCGGAAGACCCAGAAGACCTGCCGCGAGGCATCGGCGCGCGTGACGCCCGAGCGCCAGCCGTGCATGCGGCACGTCAGCACGCGCTTGCCCGCGACAGAGAACAGCCGCATCGCCGGGCTCGCACCGTATGGCGTCGAAAAGTGCAGCTCGTCGGCGAGGATTTCGACATCCGCGTCTTTCGACCGCGCGGGAAAATCACTCGAAAGCGTGCCGGAGCCGCCGACGATGGCGAAGGAGGCAGCCGGGACTTGCGCTAAAAGTTTCATAGCAGAGATTCATCCTTTCAAGATTTTTCAGGAGGTTCATTTTCTCGCAGGAACACGCGGTCGCTGGCGCGACGGCCGCCGTATTTCTTGCGCTTGTAGGCGTTCTTCGCCGCGTACATGCGGTCGTCGGCAATCTTGATGTGCTCTTCGAAGGCTTTCGGGCTCGCGGGGTTGTTTTCGCTGACGCCGCAGGAAATCGAGGTGTCTTTCGGGAAGCCAGACTTTCCGGCGAGGCTTTCGAGCTGGTGGCGGACGGCCGTGCAGAGGGATTCGATGCGGGAAAGGTCCTCCCCGCGGACGACGACGAGGAATTCATCGCCGCCGACACGGGCGCAGAGATTCTCCGAGCCCGCAGGCTGGAAGATGTCTTCGAGGATGGCGGCCGTCACGCGCAGCAGGCGGTCGCCCGTCGCATGGCCGTAGAGGTCGTTCGCCTCTTTGAGCCCATTGACGTCGAAGAAGAGGACGGCGTAGCGGTCGCTGAGGCGCAGGGAGCGCACGGCGTCAAAGACGCCGGCACGAGAGAGCAGGCCTGTCAGCATGTCCTGCAGCGCCATGCGCTTGTAGATGCGGTTTTCCTGCGAATGCATGACCTGCCCGACGAAGCGGTAGACGTAGCAGAAGATGATGGTCAGGAGGAAGATGAGCAGGCCGCTCGCGATGACCTTGTTCGCGAAGAACAACTGCGCCGAGAAGCCGAAGTAGTTGACGAGATAGAACTGGATCATGCCGAGCACGACGGAGGCGAACGTTGCGAGGAAGCCATAGCGGAACAGGATGTCCCAGACGGGTTCTTTGCCGAGGGGGTGGAACCTGTGCCAGACGACGAGCAGGACGGCCACGAAAATCGTGATGTGCAGCAGCGGCAGCAGCGTCTTCATCGAGCAGACGCCGGTCGCCTGAAAGCTGACGGCGAAAACGAGGAGCGCGCCAAACCAGATGCGCAGGACGCCATACGTGCGCCGCCGTCCTTCGTCCTGCTCGGCGAGAAGCAGGTACGTGAGGAATGGCAGCGGGAGGAAGAACAGCGCGCCGTATTCGACACAGGCATTCTGATAGGGATCGGCGGACAGGATGGGCAGCATGCCCTGATAGCCCATCATCCAGACGATGAAGCTGATGGAAAAGATGGCGAGCGCGATGCCGCGCCGGACGAGCTTCACATGCCACCAGGCCACGAGCAGCACGAGGGCGACGACGAGCAGGACGAGCGTCGAGAGGAACAGCAGGAAGAACAGCACATTTTCCTCCAACGGATAATGCCAGCTCGTGCCCGCATCCATGAGGTAGATGGGCATCAGGAAGGCATGCGCCTGATCCTGCATGGCCGTCATCTCGATGACGATATCGCTGCCATAGGCTCCATCAGGGATGGGGACGAAGCGCGTGACCTTGCCAAACAGCTTGTACGGCGCGACATCGCCCATGCCATAGTGGTCGAGGACGCGGCCGTCCCATGCGGCACACAGGCAGACATGCTCGGCCGTGAGAGCGAGCACGGCCTGCGGACGGCTGAGTTCGCGCGGCAGCGGGATGCGGACGACGGCACGGTCGCCGCGATGGAGGAGCGGCGCGAGCGACGTGTCTTTGTGGACGCCGCCGCCGCGCTCATAGACCGTGACCTGTGCCTGCGGGCGCAGATCGCCGCCGCGCGGCTCCATAGAACCTCGGAAAATGGCGAGGTCGGCCGCGCCGAGCAGGACGATGCCCAAGACGAAGATGAGCACGAGGCGGAGGGCCCAGCGCTCTTCTGGGCGGTTCTTCCAGACGTTCCAGTTCATGCGGGCCCTCCTTCGTTCGGGTCAGAAATTTCGGATGACGTGATACTCCGTGTCGCGCTGCGCGGGCGTGAAACCAGCGGCGCGAATCAGGCGCACCATCTTGTTTTCCGTCATGTCGTAGCGCGTGCCCGCCGCGCGGACAACGTTTTCCTCGAGCATGATGCTGCCCGCATCATCGGCGCCGAAGCCGAGCGTGAGCTGGCCGATACGCTCGCCCTGCGTGACCCACGAGCCCTGGATATGGGCGATGTTGTCGAAGAACAGGCGCGAGAGCGCGAGCGTCTTCATGTAGTCGATGGCCGAGACTTTTTCCCCCGCCTCACCATCGCGCTCAAGCGCCGTGTGGCCGGGCTGGAACGTCCACATGATGAACGCGCGGAAGCCGCCCGTCTCGTCCTGGAGACGCCGGATGCGCGCCATGCTCGCGATGCGCTGCTCCATGGTCTCGCCGAGGCCGATGACCATCGTCGCCGTGCTCTCCATGCCGATTTCGTGCGCCGTGCGCATGACGTCGAGGTAGTCGTCGGTCGAAATCTTCTTCGGGCTCACGCGGCTCCGCACGGCGTCGTCGAGGATTTCCGCGCCGCCGCCCGGCAGGCTCGCGAGGCCCGCGTCCTGCAGGCGCAGCAGCGTCTCGCGGATGGAGAGCCCCGCTTCCTTTGCGAAATGCTGGATTTCCGTCGCCGTGAACGAGTGAATGACGAGCTGCGGGAATTCGCGCTTGATGGCTTGCAGCATATCGAGGTAATAGTCGAGGCCGAGCCCCGGATAGAGCCCGCCCTGGATCATGACCTGCGTGCCACCCGCCTCGGCCGTCTCGCGGCACTTCGCGAGGATTTCGTCCGTCGAGAGCAGATACGCGCGCGGGTCGTCCTGCTTGCAGTAAAACGCGCAGAAACGGCACTCGTTCTGGCAGACGTTCGTGTAGTTGATGTTGCGGTCGATCAGGAACGTCGCGGTATCGCCATAGCGTTCGCGGCGGATGGCATCAGCCGCGCGGCCGAGGGCGAGGACGTCGCCGTGCTTTAATGCATCAACGGCTTCGTTTTCTGTGATACGGTTCATAGATACACCTTTTCGTAAGTTTATCATCCAGCCCATCCTTAAAGGAGCTGGCCCCCTCTAGAGGGGGCTGCCGAACGAAGTGAGGCTGGGGGAGTAGTTGGATACTGAAGCCGGACAAGTATGCAAAACGTTGCTAAAAGACTTTAGCAACACATGTATTCTTGCTAGTCTCCAGCACCTTACTACTCCCACCACCGCTTCGCGGTCCCCCTCCCTCAATGAGGGAGGCTGCTGATCGCGTGGTAGAACGTATCGCGCTCGACGGGGTCGTAGCCCGCCTCGCGGATGATGCTCTGGAGCTTTGCTTTCGTGATGCCCGTCTGCGTCTTGGCACCGGCCGCGTGGATGATTTTTTCCTCGCCGATCGTGCCGTCGAGGTCATCCGCGCCGAACTGCAGCGCGAGCTCGGCAATCGGCAGCGTCATCATGATCCAGAACGCCTTGACATGCGCGATGTTGTCGAGGAACAGGCGCGAGAGCGCCATCATCTTGAGGTCTTCCCAGGCGCCGACGCGCGTGAGATGATATTCCTCGCCGAGCTTCGTATGCGCGGGGTGGAACGGGAACAGCATAAATGCCTGAAAGCCCCTTGTATCATCCTGGATGGCGCGGAGCGTCGCGAGGTGCTCGAAACGCTCGCGCACGGTCTCGATGTGGCCGTACATCATCGAGGCATTTGTGCGGATGCCGAGGCTGTGCGCCGTGCGCATGGTCGTCTCCCACTCCGCCGCCGTCGCCTTCTTCGGGCAGATGATCTGCCGCACGCGGTCCGAAAGGATTTCCGCGCCGCCGCCCGGCAGCGAGTCGAGGCCCGCATCCTTGAGGATTTCAAGCACTTCGCGGACGGATTTGCCCGTCATCTTCGAGAAATTCACGACCTCGACGGGCGTGAACGCCTTGCAGTCGGCGTCCGGCAGCGCGGCCTTGACCTGCTTCACGACATCGACGTAATAAGAAAACGGTTTCGACGGATGGAGCGCCGAAACGATATGGATTTCCGAGAGATTCTTGACCTTTTTCGCATCGTCAAGAATCCGCGCGATGTCGTCCGTCTCGAGCACATATCCGCGCGCATCGCCCTCTTCGACCTGGAACGCGCAGAGCGGGCAGTTCGACGAGCAGATGTTCGTCAGATTGATATGGCGGTTCACCGTATAATAGACCGACCGCCCGCTCGCCCGCTCCTTCGCCCGCCGCGCACAGTCGGCAAGGAACAGGAGGTCGTTGTCCTCATAAAGCGCCAGCGCGTCGTCAATGGAAAGACGGCCGCCCTCGACGGCCTTTTTGCGCGCGGCTGCGATTTGTTGCTGATTATCAATCACTTTGTCACCTGATGATTTCGATTGTCTCTTACTATGAATGAGCGTAGCAAATTCCGCAAGGCTCCCTCTCAGAGGGAGCTGTCGAGCGAAGCGAGACTGAAGGAGTGGCGAAGGTAGGACGTGCAAATTTGATGGATTGTACAGGCGAAGGGAAAATGTACCTTCGACTACACAATCGCCATCTGAATTCACATTCTACCTTCGACACTCCCCCCGCCCTTCGGGCCCGTCCCCCCTCTGAGAGGGGGGCTTCTCTTTTAATACGGAATCTTCGACACACTTTCAAGGCGGTCTGCCACTTGATGACGCTTCAGGCCTTCGATCGTCCCGAACGTATGCAGGACACGATAGTTGCAGTCGCATGCCGCCGGGATGCGGCCGGCCTCGCGGATGAGGGAGACAATCTTGTCCTCCGAGAGCGCCCGCGGGCTCTTGGCGCCGGCGTCGTGGAGAATGGTTTCCTTGTGCACCGTGCCGTCGATGTCGTCCGCGCCGAAGCCGAGCGCGACCTGCGCGACGGGGACGGTCAGCATGACCCAGTACGCCTTGATGTGCGGGAAGTTGTCAAGCATCAGGCGCGAAATCGCCATCGTCCTGAGGTCGTCCCAGACGCTCGTCTGCCGCACCTTCTTGCCGAGCTCCGTATTTGCGGGCAGGAACGGGAAGCAGATGAACGTCAGGAAGCCATGCGTCTCATCCTGCAGCGCACGCAGCTTCATCAGGTGGTCGACGCGCTCCTCAAGCGTCTCGATATGGCCGTAGAGCATCGAGGCATTCGACTGGATGCCGAGCTCGTGCGCCGTCCGCGCGACGCCCAGCCACTCGTCAGCCGTCGCCTTTTTCGGGCAGAGCTTGCCGCGCACGCGGTCGGAGAGGATTTCCGCGCCGCCGCCCGCGATGGCCTGGAGTCCCGCCTCATCGCGCAGCCGCGTCAGCACCTCGCGCACGGAAAGGCCCGAAATCTGCGCGAAATGCGTGATCTCGACGCCTGTGAAGCCTTTGATATAGAGCTCGGGATACGCCTCATGCAGCGCGCGCACGATGCCCAAGTACTGCTCGAACGTCCACGTCGGGTGCAGGCCCGAGACGATGTGCAGCCCCGCGAGATCCGGGTCGCGCATGGCATCGCGCACGAGGTCGAGCGCCTGCTCCTTCGTCATCTCGTAGGCGCCGAGGTCGTCGGCATCGCGGCCGAACGCGCAGAACTTGCAGCGGCTCGTGCAGATGTTCGTCAGATTCACATGGCAGTTCACATTGTAGTAGACATAGTCCCCGTTCTTGCGCCGCCGCACGATGTCCGCCATCGCGCCGAGCCACGCGAGGTCGTGGCAGTGAAACAGCCGCACGCCGTCCTCCCGCGTCAGCCGCTCGCCATTCAAGACCTTTTCCTCGATATCTTCATAGCCTTTTGAACAAAGCAAGGGAAACTCCTCCTATTTTTCCGTCAAACATTCCCTTGAATTATACCATCGTTTGACAGATATTGGAAGGAAAGGATTCCATCGCGTCAGAATCCATGCTATACTGTGTGTGCCGCCTACCTCTACCCCAATCAAGCGAGAAGAGGGAGGTGAGATACATGGAGACCCTTATTTTATCCTTTGCCATCAGCGTTCTTGCAGGACTGCTTGCAAATGCGCTGTATGACTGTTTCCGTGACTGGCGGCGTTAATTCCCGTGTGTGTCCTCCCGGTCTTACCAACCGATGACACAAAAAGCCCCCTGCGGTTTACCGGGCCGCAGGGGGCTTTTTGATTCGGTGAGACATGGAGACATGACCCTCTTATCCTTTGTGTCTCATTATATCATTTTCCTCTCCGCCTGACAAGGAGATTCTTCATGCGCATCTCTCGCTTCCACCTCGTCGCCGTACTCGTCGCGCTCGCCATCATCGGCGCGTTCGCGTTCTTTGCGATGCATCGCAGTGCGCCGCATCATCAGCTCCGCATCGCCATCCTCTCGACCGCCTCGCACGACTCGCTCACAGCGGCGCAGCGCGGCATCGAGGCAGGGCTTGCGGACGCGGGATATGATGAGGGAGAGAACGTCACGATCGACCGCCGCAACGCCGACGGCGACCCCGCCCGCCTCGCGACGCTCGCGCAAAGCATCGTCGCAAGCCAGCCCGACCTCATCTTCGCCATCGGCACGCCCGCCGCGCAGGCCGCCGCGCGCCAGACGACGAAAATCCCCATCGTCGGCGCCGCCGTCACCGACTACGCCGCCGCCCGCCTCGTCCAAAGCGAAGACGCCCCCGGCACGAACGTCACCGGCACGAGCGACCGCTACGACGCGGCGGCCGCTGTCGCGCTCCTGCACGACCTCCTGCCGAGCGCCTACACCATCGGCATCCTCTACGACCCGCGCGAACTCTCCTCCGCCGTCGAAGTTCAAGCCTTCGAGCGCGCCGCGACGGCCGCCGGTCTGCACGTCGAAGTCCTCCCCATCTTCCACGCGGAGGGCATCGCGCCTTCCGCCCGCTATTTTGCCCATCGCGTCGACGCCTTCTTTGCGCCGACCGACCACCTCATCGCCGCCCACATCGAAGAGCTCGCGGCCGCCGCGCTCGAAAACGACACGCCAGCCCCCACCATCGCCGCCTCCCCCGAAATGCTCCGCGGCCCCGTCTTTGCGGCGCTCGGCATCGACTACGAAAAAAGCGGCCGCGAAGCCGCCGCCATCGCGAAAATCATCCTCGATGGCAACGCTCCCGGCCGCATCCCCATCCGCCACGCCGAAGCACTCACCGTGACCGTTCCGTAAAATCCTCCCCCAAAGGCACAGACTCATGATATACTGAGGGTGACAAAACGTGCGAAAGGACGTGACCATGATGCAGTGGAAAATTCCGATCGGGATGGAATTCTTTGACCAGCTTCGCGAAAACGGCTATTATTTCGTGGACAAGACGCCCTTCCTCCAAGAGTTTCTCTGCGACCATGCGGCCGTGACGCTCCTGACGCGCCCGCGGCGCTTCGGCAAGACGCTCCTGCTGTCGATGATGCAGCGCTTTCTCGACCTCAAAGATGCCGAAGAAAATCGCAAGCTCTTCGACGGACTGGCCGTCTCTCAAGATGCGGAAGCCATGGCTGAGCAGGGGCAGCGGCCCGTCATCTTTCTGACGATGAAAAACATCGAGTGGGATACCTGGGAAGGCATGCAGAAAAACATCGCATGGGAGCTTGCCCGACTGTACAGCCCCTTCAAATATCTTGCGCAAGATAAAATGGACGATAACGTGCGGACTGCATTTGAAAGCATCTCTTCCGGCAAGGCAACACTCGAAACGATGAAAAACGGCTTTCTCCTCCTGTGCCAGCTTCTCGAAGCTCACCACGAAAAGAAAGCCGTCCTGCTCATCGACGAATACGACGCCCCGCTTCAATGCGCATGGTCGCACGGCTATTACGACGAAGCCATCGGCTTCTTTCGCAGCCTCTATTCCTCGGCACTGAAATCGAATCCCTCGCTCGACTTCGCCATCCTCACGGGCGTACTGCGCATCGCGAAAGAAAGCATCTTCAGCGGGCTCAACAACCTGCGCGTCTCCTCCGCCCTTTCCGGTGGCTACGCCTCGGCCTGTGGCTACACGAAAGCCGAAGTTGCAAAAATGGCGCACGACCTCGGCCATGATGACAAGCTCGAAGAGCTCGCCTCGTGGTATGACGGCTATGATTTCCAAGGCACAGAAATCTACAATCCGTGGTCGGTCAACAACTACTTCATGGAACACTGCAAGGCGCGCCCCTACTGGATGCGGACGTCCGGCAACAGCATTCTTCAGACGATGCTGCGCGATGTCGACCAGAAGCGTGAAAGGGATCTCTATGAACTCGCCAGGGGCGGCTCCATCCGCGTGCGCGTCGACGAGGCTTTCATCTACAAAGACGTCGAAGAGCACATCGACAACCTCTACACCCTGCTCCTCTACACCGGCTACCTCAAATGCACGGGCAGCGAGTACGACGAAGACGAAGATGACGAGCTCTACACCGTTGCGCTGCCGAACCGCGAAATCCGCAGCGTTTTCCGCCGCGAAATCCTCAAATATCTGACATACTCCGTCGGCCGCACAACACTCGACTACATGCTGAATGCCATGGTCGAGGGCGATACGGACATGTTCGAAGAATGTCTGCAGGACATCGTCCGCAGCATGTGCGGCATCCACGACGCCGCGCATCCCGAGCACTTCTATCACGGACTCATGCTCGGCCTGACCGTCTGGCTTGAAAAACGCTACCGCATCCGCTCCAACCGCGAGAGCGGCTACGGACGCTTCGACCTCGCCTTCTTCCCGAAACAGGCGAAATTCCCCGGCATCGTCATGGAATTCAAAGCCGTCAAAACAGAAGAAGAGCTGGCTCCCGCCGTTGACGCTGCCTGCCAGCAGATTGCAGAAAAAGCCTACACAGCCGAGCTCGAAGCACAAGGCGCAAGCCCCATCTGGTGCTACGGCATCGCCTTCTGCAAGAAGCGCGTGATCGTAAAGATGTGCTCCTGAGGCACACGCAAAGAAAGCCGTCTCTCCAGGATTTCGACGCCCTGGAGAGACGGCTTTCTTTCCAATAAGTGATTTTTATTCACTTTATTTTTACAATATCTCATCTCCGCATTTGCAAACACGCAAAAGCATAATTTTATCAAGAACCTGCAAAGCTCCCAGAAAGTGATTGCATTTCACGACTTCATCCCGCAAGAAATCATCCATATAATGTAGCATATCAGATATTTCGATTCGAGAACGCGAGGTGACGCCCATGAATGTGACCGCCCTGCGGCTGCGCATGCTCCGCAAGGAAAAGAAAATGTCCCAGCAGCAAGTCGCCGATGTGCTCGGCATCACGCGCACGGCTTACAACAAGTACGAGAGCGGCGTCATCACGCCGTCACGGAAGCTCCGCGAGCTCATGGACCTCTTCGGCGTGAGCGCGGACTACCTGCTCGGCCGCGACGCAGAAGGCGCGACAGCCACGCGCGAAGATTCGCACGTCGAAGGCCAGTTCCGCAAATACCTCGGCCTCAGCGAGGGCGGCCGCAGCATCGTCGACATCACGCTCGACGCCGTCTACGCGCGCGAACAGAAACAGCCGCCGCAGCAGCAGAGCTCGTGACATTCCCAGTCTCCAGTATACAACAGTCCCCGCAGGATTCGGTGTCCTGCGGGGACAATGATTTTTCCAAGAAACAACATGCCACTCCGATTCCATCTCGCACAAATTCATGCTATACTGAAATTGCCGCCTACCTCACCCATACACAATAGCGAGGGAGGTGAAGAATATGACGTCCTTTTTTCTGTCTTTGGTCATCGGCGTCCTTGCGGGCTTGCTCGCAAATGCCTTGTATGACTGGATTCGCCAGTGGCGGCAGTAATCTCTCGGTGTGTCCTCTCTGCCTTACCAGCTGATGACGCCAAGAAGACCCCTGCGGGTTACCAAGCCGCAGGGGTCTTCTTGATTCGGTGAAGCTCGTATGACGTGACTTCCCTTTCTTCTGTCCTTTACGAGCCTATTATAGCATTTCCCCCTGCATCTGGCAAGAATTTCCAAAGCTGCATGCAGCATCTTTTGTCGCCTTACCAGCCGAAATTCGGCCGCGCTTTCGGGATGAAGTCGATGGGCATCTGCCCGCCAAAAAGCTGGTGGTCGATGCCGCGCACTTCGAGCTGCATCCTCCGCGCGTGGTAGCCTTCCTCGCCCGGATTCACGATGCGCAGGCCCGCGAGCGGGACGTCGAAGTCGATGCTGCCGCCCGGCACGAGGGCGGGCGCTTCGTAGTCGCGGACGGTCGTCTCGGCGCCATCGTTGTACTCCATGTGAAGGACGGGCGCAGGATACGTGTTCTGCGTCGTGTTCTGGACATTGACGCGGATGTGCCATGCCGCGCCGTCAGGAAAGATGCGCGCATCGTCATCGCCCGCCCAGGTCTGCCAGGTGCTTGGCGGGATGTAGTCGATGCCGGTCGCATTGTTGATGGGATAGTCATACGCGTCCGTCCAACCATTGAAACACGTTCCGTTCATGTAATAGTGGACGCGGATTTCTTCACGCGGCTTCTCTTCTTCTGCGGCAGGCTCCGCGGCCTTGTCCTTCGCGTCGTCCGCCGCCGTTTCTGCCGCTTTCGCGCCGCTGGCTTCTTCGCCGCCGCCCGTCTGGATGACCGTCGCTCCGCCTGACGGCGGCTGCGCCTCCTGCTCCTTTTTCTTCACGTCATCGCGTCTCGTGTTCGGCTTGAGCTCTTCGGGATGGCGCACGAGCTCTTCCACTGGCGTCGTTTCGAGCTCTTCGAGCTTTTCTGGCTTTGCCTGTGCGAGGTAGAAAAGGTAGGCAGCAACAGCCAGCACGGCGAGAATGGCAAGTGCGGCCATGCCTTTGGCGAAACGGATGCGGCGGCCATAGCGCACATCGCGCACGAGCGCGCGGATGCTCTGGTAGCGGCGCTTCGGATCGACTTCGGACGCGCGGCGGCAGATGCGCGCGAGGTTGCCGTGATAATCGGGGCCGAGGAGCTCCTGCATTGTCATGCCGAGCGCGTAGATGTCGCTCCTGGCGTCGGTCGCGCCGTAGCCGTACTGCTCGGGCGGCGCGTAGCCGCGCGTGCCGAGGTAAACGGTGTCGGCGGCCTTTTCCTCGCCCTCCGCCCCCATGACGCGCGCCGCATCAAAATCAATGAGGCGGATCGTGCCGTCACGCTCTTCGATGAGGTTTTCGGGCTTGATGTCGCGGTGGAGGATGCGGTGCGCATGGAGCACGGCGAGGCCGTCGGCGAGCGCGAGCAGATAGCGCCGCGCCTCGCGCTCCGTGAGATAGTGCTCCGTCTCGATGCGCCGTGAAAGCGGCTCGCCCTGCACACATTCCTCGAGGATGTGCGTCTCGCCCGCCGCTGCGTCTTCGAAAAAGGCGTAGATTTCCGGCCAGAGCGGATGCGAGAGCGCCTTGAGTTCGGCGAGCGGCAGGCCCGTGCGGCGGATGCGCTTGTAGATGACGGGCCGTCCCGCGCGGTCAGCGCCGAGCCAGACCTCGCCGCGCGCCGTCTCGCGCAGGCAGCGGACTTTCTCGAACAGCCCGAAGAGATAGCTTTCTGCCTCGTCCATGCGACCGCCTCATTTTCTAGCCAAGTATCGTTCTACTTTCACGAAGCCGCCGTCTTCAGCCCGCTCGCGAGCAGATACATGGCAAGCTGGTTCAGGCTCACGCCTTCCGCTTTTGCCTGCATCGCCAGGCGCTTGTGCAGGCTCTTCGGGATGCGGAGATTGAACCTGCCGCTGAAATCTTCCTCGCGAAGCGGTTCCGGTATCTCCATGCCATCATCCAGCGCTGTGGAAATCCACGCTTTTTTCGCATCTTCGAGCATCTCGAGAATTTCCGCTTTCGTCTCTCCCTGCGTGATGCAACCGGAGAGCTCTGGGATAGAACCGACATATCCGCCCGCTGGATCGGCTTCAATCACTTCCCGGTACGGGAGGCTCATGTAATACGCTAAATCTTTTTCCATTTTGAACACCTCACTCTGCATCGAGCGCCGCAATCACCTGACGAACATAAATCTCCTTCACATAAGCGCCATGCTTCGGAACGGTCAAAATCCTTCCGTTCTTGCGGAATGTATAGTGGCTGCTTCCTCCGCTCGGCTGTGTGCATTCATATCCGTACTTCGTCAAAATCTTCTTGAGCTCGTCGAATTTCACCGCTTTCGGATTGTTCCGGATGCGCAACAACAATTTCTCAAATTGACTCAAGTCTCGCGTCTCCTTTGTTTGTATAGTACCATATGCAGTATCATTTTGCAAGTCGCTCTTGACGTGAACTCCAGTCACGGCTATACTAAAGATATACAAAAGGAGCGTGATCCTCATGGCAACGACCATCGCCCGTTGGGGCAACAGCCAGGCCGTCCGCCTGCCGAAAGACATCCTCGCGCGCACGGGACTGCACGTTGGCGACAAGGTTTCCGTTTCGCAAGAGGGCTCATCCATCCGCTTGACGAAAGTGCCGCAGACGAAAGCCGAAGCGTTCCTCGAACGATTCGGCGACTTCCAAGGCAGTTGGCGCGCCGAGGAAGCGGACACGGGCGCTGCCGTCGGAAAGGAGCAGTTCGATGCATGACTTTCCGAAAGCCGGCGACATCATCACCATCGACTTCGGCCCGCAGCGCGGTCATGAGATCAAAAAACACCGTCCCGCGCTCGTCGTCTCGAACGATGCGTTCAACCGGCTGACCGGCCTCGTCATGGTCTGCCCGATCACGTCGACGCACCGCGACTTCCCGCTGCACATCCCACTCGACGACCGTACGCGCACGCACGGCGACATCCTCTGCGAGCAACTGAAGTCGCTCGATTACAGCGCCCGCCACTGGCGCCGCGTCGAACCCGCACCCGACGACATCTTCGACGCCGCGCTCGACATCGTGGACGCGATTCTCGGAAAATAAAATTCCACACGGAACAACAAACGTCCCCGCAGGATCCCATCATCCTGCGGGGACGTTCATCATCCCAGCGAACATAGTCATGACTTGCGCTCCCACTTCTCACGCATGATGCCACGCTTTGTTTTCTTATTTTCCGATCAGCAACACAGCATTGTTCTGGCCGCCCATACGGTTTTGCAGTTTCATCGTGCCAACAGGGAATCCGTAAATCGTAACCTGCTGGTCTTTCTGCAGGGAACCGCTCTTGCCTGACATAATTGCCTGCACAGATGAATCGCCATCTCCCATGACGACAACCGTGTACGTATCGCCACCGAAGGCTTTCGACTCCGGGCTGCCCGGAGGATTGTCTCCGATATCAGAAATCCTGCCGCTGTAAGAAACAACCTTGCCGTAATAATCCCACGGGCGCTTCATGAGCTCTGCCGGATCCACCTGCTCGGCAACAGGTTTCATATCCCCGACTTTCTTCAGCTCCTTGATTGCAATGTTCGCATTTCCATTCTTCTCTGCTTCCGGCTCCGATTTGTTCCATTTCGGCTCCGACTCTTTTTTCGTCGCTGCACCCGAAGATACGCTTGACGAAGAAGACGACGAAGACGATGCCTGCTGCGAGGAAGTCGTCGCAGGTTTCTCGTCGTCAGAAGACGGCATTCTATCAACCGCCATTCCGAGGCCAAAAAATACGACAAAAGCAATCAGATACGTCTTCAAGACTTTTCCACGCGTCCGTTTGTCCGGATCGCCCCAGCGGATGACAAGCGACGGCTTGATCAAGCCAAGCACGATCGCTATGAGGGAAAGGGCTACGAGAATCACACAAATCGCTGTCATCTTTTTCCCTCCTCAAAAAACAAATCACTCATGCACGCCGAACTGCTGCTGAAGCTCGTAAGCGATCAGCGCCGTTCCCGTGCGAATCTTCCGGTAGAGTTTCCCCTCACGGAACCTCAAGAACGCTCCAGCAAGAGATTTCCGCCACCAGATGGAAACCGTGCCATCCTCATTCGGATTGATGTCATAGATGACCTCATCATACCGGACAACGATCGTATCGTCCTCCCGATCAAACTGCATCGCGTTTCCATATTTCTTCATGAGCACCGGCTGAAGGCGGCTATAGATATCATCCGTCGTCACCGGTGACACAAATTTGAACTTCATGCGACGCAGCTTATCTTTCTGAAACTGGATGATATTGTATTCAATCGCATAAGTGAACAGAAGGACAATCAGTCCAAATCCACCGGCAAGAAGCAGCAGCAGCCCTGCAATATAAGCCCACTTGCACCAGCCCGTCTTTGATGGCAACGGTGCGCCCGAGTGCAGCACGATGCCGCCACTCGACAGCTGGAACCGTTCGTCCAGAGCAACCGGCGGCACCTCTTCGACGGGTGCAAGCGCTGACGGAGCATCGTCCTGCGCTGGAACATCCGTTGCCGCAGGCGAAGCCCCAGTGCCCGCCGCTTCTTCTCCTTCCACAGCTTTGCCGCACGATGGACAGAACCGGCTGTCTGCATCGAGCTTCGCGCCACAATACGGACAGAACGACGCTTCCTGTTTTTCCATCAGCGGCGTTCCGCACGTCTTGCAGAATTTGACGTCGTCCGGATATTCCTTCTGACACGTTTCACAAACTTTCATATGCACTCCTCCCTTGGATTCCCCATCATCATCCTTGCGGATTTCGTCATACGAATACGTGAGTTTATTTCACTATATTTTCATTATACTACGAATTATCAATTTGTAAAGTCTAAAAAGTTGCTATTTAGTACAATTCCATCAAAATCAATAAGTGATTATACTTCACGTCTTTCATCCAGCCGGAAATCACTCCTATAATGTAGCATATCGGGAAAATCGGAGGTGAGGCCCATGAACGTCACGGCCCTGCGGCTGCGGATGCTGCGGAAGGAGAAGCATCTCTCCCAGCAGCAAGTCGCCGACGCGCTCGGCATCACGCGCACGGCGTACAACAAGTACGAGAGCGGCGTCACGGCGCCGTCGCGCAAGCTCCGCGAGCTCATGGATCTCTTCGGCGTCAGCGCTGACTACCTCCTCGGCAAGGATGCGGCCGCGCCCGAAACCGCGCATGACGACACGCGCATCGAAGGACAGCTGCGCAAATACCTCGGCCTCAGCGACGCCGGGCGCGGCATCGTCGACATCACACTCGACGCCGTCTACCAGCGCGAGCAGAAGGGCACGTCCGGCAGCGCGCCTTGACGCGTCCGCAACGTTCTACCTCTCATGATACAAATGTCCCCGCTGGATTTGGTGTCCTGCGGGGACACGTTTTTTTCTTGACGCTGTATCCTGACGCCGCTATACTTAAAATATATCTCCGTCCGAAAGGAATCTCATCATGACCATCGAAGACATCCACAAGCTTTGTCACGATGACTCCATCGAAATCACACAACACATGATGCTGCGCTTTCAGCAACGTGGCATTCGCTATTACGAAATCAAAGAAGCTCTGCTACGTGGAGAAATCATCGAGGATTACCCCCATGATTTTCCCTATCCTAGTTGCCTCGTCCTCGGCATCACGCCCGCCGAACGAAAACTTCACATCGTTGTTGGCATCGGTGATGGCAAGCTCTGGATCATCACGGCGTATGAGCCAGATCCAGCACGTTGGAGTGCAGATTTCCGCGTGCGAAAGGAGAATCGTTCATGAAATGTTTTTTCTGTAAAGGCGACATGGTCGCGAGCACGACAAATTATATGGCTGACGTCAATGGCCATTTCATCATCATCCGCAACGTCCCGTGTCATAAATGCACGCAATGCGGCGAAGTGACTTACAGCGGCACAGTTGCCGCCCGCCTCGACGAACTCGTCGCCGCGCTCGAAAAAATGATGACGGAAGTTGCCATCATCGATTACGAAGCGGCTTGAGGCTTCTTTCTCAACACGTTGGTATACAAATGTCCCCGCAGGATTTGGTGTCCTGCGGGGACATGTTTTTCACCAGTTTCCGAAATTCGCCGGCATCGTGCGCGGCACGAAGCTCACGGCGGAGCGCGCGCCGTAGATCTCGTGGTCGATGCCGCGCAGTTCGAGCGTCATGTCGTGGCCGATGTAGCCTTCGTGGCCGGGATTGGCGATGGCGAGACCTGCGAGCGGGAGGTCGAAGTCGATGCTGCCGCCGGGTGCGAGCGGCGGGGCTTCGTAATTTTGCACCACTGTCTGCGTGCCGCCGTCGTATTCCATGTGGAGAACGGGCGCGGCAAATGTCTCCTGCGTCGTGTTCGTGACGTGGACGCGGACGTGCCAGTACGCGTCATCGGGGAACGTGCGCGCCGTGTCGTCACCTGCCCAATTCTGCCAGACGCCCGCCGGGATGTAGACGGTGTTGCTCGCGTTGTTCACAGGATAGTCGAAGGCATCCGTCCATGCATTCCAGCAGTCATCGCTAAAATAATAGTGCGCGCGGATTTCTTCGCGCGGCGGTGCTTCGCTTGCGCCACCGCTGTTCCCTGCCGCGTTGTTCGCATCATCGGAGGCAGCGCTACCTGCTGCCTGCGGCTTTGCGCCGTCCGATGGCGCTCCGCCGCCGATCTCCGTGACGGTCGTCCCGCCCGGCGGCATGCCCTCTTTCTTGCGTTCCGTTTCGCGCACGTCCTCGCGGCGCGTGTCGGGCGCGAGCTCTTCAGGATGGCGCACGAGTTCTTCGACCGGCGTCGTCTCGAGCTCTTCGATTTTGCCCGGGTGCGTCTGCGCGAGGTAAAAGAGGTAGGCGGCGGCGAACAAGAAGACGGTCAACGCGATTGCGAAACCTTTCGCCATGCGGAGGCGGCGGCCGTAGCGCACGTCGCGCACGAGCGCGGCGACCGAGGGGTAGCGGCGCTTCGGGTCGACCTCCGTCGCGCGATCGAGCACGCGCGCGAGGCTGCCATGGTACGCCGGGCCGAGGAGCTCGCGGACGGTCACGCCGAGCGCGTAGATGTCGCTGCGCGCGTCGGTCGCGCCGTAGCCGTACTGCTCCGGCGGCGCGTAGCCGCGCGTGCCGAGGTACGTCGTGTCGGGCGCGCCGCCATGCATCATGCGCGCGGCGTCGAAATCGATGAGGCGCACGGTGCCGCCCGGCTGCTCGATGAGGTTGCCGGGCTTGATGTCGCGGTGGAGGATGCCGGCCGCGTGGAGCGTAGCGAGGCCGTCGGCGAGCGCGAGCAGCAGCGCGCGCGCCTCGCGCTCCGTGAGATAGCGTTCCGTTTCGAGGCGGCGCGTCATCGGCTCGCCCTGCACGCATTCTTCGAGGATGTGCGTCTCGCCCGCCTCCGCGTCTTCGAAAAAAGCGTAGATTTCCGGCCAGAGCGGATGCGAGAGTGCTTTGAGCTCCGCGAGCGGCAGGCCCGTGCGGCGAATGCGCTTGTAGATGACGGGCCGTCCCGCGCGGTCGGCGCCGAGCCAGACCTCGCCGCGCGCCGTCTCGCGCAGACAGCGGACTTTCTCGAACAGCCCGAAGAGATAGCTCTCTGCCTCGTCCATGCGACCACCTCCCTTCTTCTTGTTCTCTCCTATTCTTTATGATAAGATAAAGAAAACCATCTGGCAAGAGGGGGAACCGCCATGCCGAAAAAAGACACGGAAGAACTCGAAGAGGCGCTCTCCGGGGCGCGCGATGTGCGCGACTACTTTGACGAGAATGCGGACGAGCTCGCAGAGCGCACGCTCGCCGAGGAGCTCGCGCGGCTGCTCGCGGAAAAGCATCTGACGAAGTCACTCGTCGCCGAGCGCTCGGGGCTCGACCGCACGTACGCCTACCATATCTTTGACGGGAAAAAACCGCATCCCGCCCGCGAAAAAGTGCTGGCACTCGCGCTCTCGCTCGGCCTCACGCCGAAGGAAGCCCAGCACCTCCTTTATTACGCCCGCTGCCCGCGCCTCTATGTCCGCGATGCCTGGGACAGCATTGTCTGGCACGCGCTCGAAAAGGGGCTGAGCGTGACGGAGGCGAATCTGCTGTTGGAAGAGCTTGGGGAAAAATCATTGCTGGGGTAAAAAAAGTTGCTAAGGCATCTCGTGTGTCTTAGCAACTTTTTTGCATAATTGTCAGGCTCCAGCACCCGACTATTACCGACCTACGGTCGGCATAAGCGACCTCTAAGCACTAAAGTGCTAAGAGTCTGCTTATCCCCCAGTCAGCTTCGCTGACAGCCCCCTCTAGAGGGGGCCTGTCTACCGAGAGGCGGCGATTTTCAGCAGATGCGCGGCACGAGGTTGCCGACGGGCATGTCGACGATGCGGATACCGCCGATCGTCGTGCGCAGGCCGACCTGGCCAGGGGCTTTGTCTGTCGTCTCGCCGAGAATGACGGCGTCCTTGCCATGCGGGTCGGACTTCATCGCGGCGAGAGCCGCGTCCGCTTCGTCCTCGGGCACGAAAGCGATGCATTTGCCCTCGTTCGCGAGGTAGAGCGGGTCAAAGCCGAGGATGTCGCAGACGCCGCGCACAGCATCGCGCACGGGGACGGCGTCTTCGTCAATGAGGATGCCGACGCCCGACGCCTCGGCAATTTCATTGAGCACGGCCGCAACGCCGCCGCGCGTCGGATCGCGCAGGACGGCCGTGTGCGGCGCAGCCTGGAGCACTGCCTGCGTGAGGCTCGCGAGCGGCGCACAGTCCGTCGTGATGTCAGGCGGCAGTTCGAGGCCGTGACGGCCCGCGAGAATGGCGGCCGCATGGTCGCCGAGGTAGCCCGAGAGCAGGACTTTCATGCCCGGACGGACGTTTTTCGGCGAAATGTCGACGCCGTCGATGAGCTCGCCGACACCGGCCGTGTTGATGAAGATACCGTCGGCCTTGCCGCGCTCGACGACCTTCGTGTCGCCCGTGACGATCTGGACGCCCGCCTCGGCCGCCATGTCGTGCATGGTTTGGGTGATGCGCCGCAGATCATCCACGGGGAAGCCCTCTTCGAGAATGAGGCCGCACGAGAGATAGCGCGGCACAGCGCCCGTCATCGCAAGGTCATTGACCGTGCCGCAGACGGCGAGCTTGCCGATGTTGCCGCCCGCAAAAAACAGCGGCCGCACGACGTAGGAATCCGTCGTGAACGCGAGGCGGCCAGAAGTAGAAAGCTTCGCGCCGTCGTGGAGCTCGTCGAGGAGGGGATTCGAAAACGCCGGGCCGATGACGTCATGCATGAGCTCGGCACTCATTTTGCCGCCCGCGCCGTGGGCGAGGGTAATCAGATTTTCTTTTGCCAAAGATAGACCTTCCTTTTTCATACACATTCTCATCTTTCAAGGAACGTGACATATACAGAAGGCTCCCTTTCAGAGGGAGCTGGCACCCGAAGGGTGACTGAAGGAGTGTCGAAGGTAGGACTTGGCAATAAATTCGATAATATTTGCGAAGGTACGTCGTCGCAGATACCAATCCTACAATACGTTTTACCCTACCTCCGACACTCCCCCTGCCACTTCGTGGCCCTCCCCCCCTCTGAGAGGGGGGCTTCGTTAGAAGCATGTCTCCATTTTTCTATCGATGTAGTATTTCTTTCTTGTTTTATGATTTTCCAAACTCAAATCTCCCCTGCCCATATTTGTACCATGCGGCGCAGACGCCTTCGACGGAGACCATGCAGGGGCCGATGGCGTGGGTGGGGATGCAGACTTTGCCGAAGAGCGGACATTCGCGCGGCGTGACGATGCCGCGCAGGACCTCGCCGCAGCGGCAGCCGGGGTGGTTGTCGCCCACAGGGATGTCCATCGGCAGCAGGCGCTCGATGTCGTGGGCGGCGTGCGCCGCTTTCATGCGCAGGCCCGACTGCGGGATGACGCCGATGCCGCGCCACGGGGCGTCGACGGTCTCGTAGACCTCGGCGAGTGTGCGTCGTGCGGCGGGGCTGCCCGCCGTCTGCACGACGCTCTCGTATTCATTCTCGATGCGTGCCTCGCCTTTCGCCGTCTGCTGCAGGAGGCGCACGAGCGAGCGCAGGATGGCCACGGGCGTGAAGCCGGTCACGACGCCGGGCGTATGAAATTCGTCCGCGACGAACTGGAAGACGTCGAGCCCCGTCACGACAGAGACATGCCCCGGCAACAGGAAGCCGTCGACGCGGACTTCCGGGTCGGTCAGCAACGCCCGCAGCGCTGGCGGCACGAGCTTCTGCGACGAGAGCAGGTAGACGTTCTGCAGCCCCGCCTGCTCGGCCGCGAGTACGAGAGCGGCGGCCGTCGGGGCCGTCGTCTCGAAGCCGACGGCGAGGAAGATGACTTTCTTGGCGGGGTTTTCGCGTGCGATGGCCAGCGTGTCGAGCGGCGAATAGACGATGCGGATGTCGGCGCCCTCGGCCTTCGCCTCGGCGAGGCTCGACTGGGAGCCCGGCACTTTCAGCATGTCGCCGAACGTCGCGAGGATGACGTCATCGCGATGGGCATAGGCGATGGCCTTGTCCATGTAGTCGTCGGCCGTGACGCAGACGGGACAGCCCGGGCCGCTGACGAGCGCGACGTTCTCAGGCAGCAGCTGGCGGATGCCCGCGCGGAAAATCGAGACGGTGTGCGTACCGCAGACCTCCATATAGCGGAGCGGCCGCCCGATTTCCACCGCGAGGCGCCGAATCTCGGCGACGAGCGCCTGCGCGGCCTCGCGTTCTTCCTTTCGCGTGAGCTTGCCGTCTGCGGCCGCTGCCTGCGAGGCGGCCGTCATGAAAGCGCCTCCACGGTGCGTGGCGCGCCGTTCATCTCGTCGAGCAGCGCATACGTCTCCTCGGCTTCCTTTTCATCGACGATCTGCATGGCAAAGCCCGCATGCACGAGCACGTAGTCGCCGACTTTCGCCTCGGGGAGCAGCATGAGCGAGACATCCTTCGTCACGCCCGAAAGCTCGACCTTCGCGAGGGCGTCCTGGATGGACAGAATCTTGGCAGGGACTGCAAGACACATGATGGTAGGACCTCCAAAAAGTGATAGTAATAGAGCACAACGAGGATGTGCGTTATTTCATAAAATGAGGATTGTCGCCTCGGTGCAAGGCCCCTTCATTGAGGGGGCTGTCGCCAACAGGCGACTGGGGGAGTAGTTGGATGCTGTAGCCGAACAAATTTTACCATTGTGTCTAAAGGACTTTAGATATGACGCAAAATCTCGTCCGGCTTCTGCACCCTACTACTCCCCCCGCCGCTCACGCGGCCCGTCCCCCCTCTGAGAGGGGGGCTGAGGATAAGCGAATGCCTCTGCTACACAAGTATCATCAAGCATATCAGGAACTTTTTTCGCCGTCGCCTTGATTCCCCATTTCCGCAATTCCGTGAGCGCTTCTTCCGCGACTTCTGGCACGAGCTTCTTCATTTCTTCTGACAGCTCGACGCCGGCTTCGAGGTTGTAGGGCTGGGCGCCGAGGACGGTGACGGTGGGGATTTTGTGGCCCGTGACTTCGAGCAGGGCAAGGACGTCCTGGATGCCGACTTCGTGCGCGGAAATCTTGTCCTGAAAGTGGGCGAGGACGTCGTCATCGCGGATGGCGAAGCGCGTGCCGGGCGCGGCGTGACCATTGATGCTGTCGATGACAAGCAGCTTCTTCGTGCCCGTGACGAACTGCGTGAGCTCGATGCCGAGCGTACCGCCGTCGACAATCTGGACGTTTTCGGGGAAATCGTAATGCGCGTCAAGATACTCCGCGACGCGCACGCCGAAGCCCTCGTCGCGCAGGATCACGTTGCCGATTCCCAAGATGGTAACATCGGATTGAAACAAAACATCATCCATCACTTTTCTCCTAATATCATGGAATTAAAACTCCAGCCTCCCTCTCTGAGGGAGGGGGACCGCGAAGCGGTGGTGGGAGTCCCCTGTACGGCAAAAGAATCCGTACGTTGCATCATTTCGCGGGTGCGCGCACGAAAGCATGACATTCATTTTTTCTTTTTCGCGACGCCCGCCTTGAGCCAGTCGCACCAGGCGTCGATGCCCTCGCCTGTCGTGCACGAGACTTCCTGCACAACGATGCCCGGATGGAGCATTTCGATGTCCTCTTTCGCACTCTTGCGGTCGAAGTTGCAGTATGGCGCGAGGTCAATCTTGTTGATGAGGGCAATCTCGCTTTCCTTGAACATCAGCGGGTACTTCATCGGCTTGTCGTCGCCCTCGGTGACGGAGAGCACGACGGCGCGGGCGTCTTCGCCGAGCGCGAATTCGGCTGGACAGACGAGGTTGCCGACGTTCTCGATGACGAGAAGGTCGAGCGCATCGAGGTCGATATCCTTCGCCGTCTTCTGCACCATGTTCGCGTCGAGGTGGCAGCCGCCCGCCGTGTTGATCTGGATGACAGGCACGCCGTACTTATCGATGCGGTCCGCGTCCTTGCTCGTGAAGAGGTCGCCTTCGATGACGGCCATGCGGAGCTCGCCGCCGAGCTTTTCCATCGTGCGCTCGAGCACAGACGTCTTGCCCGCGCCTGGCGAGCCCATGAAGTTGACGACGAAGACGTTCTTGTCTTTGAAAAGGGCCATGTTCTCGGCCGCAAAGCGGTCGTTCTCGCCCAGGATGTTCTTGATGACCTTGATTTCCATGTGGGTCAGTCCACCTCCAGATATTCGACTTGGAGCTCGCGCCCCGAAATGGTCTTGAGGACGCCGTCCTTACATTCGGGGCACCAGAAATTGTAGTGTTCGATGTGGAATTCCTTGCCGCACTTCGAGCAGCGCCCGACGAGCGGCGTATGGCGCACCGTGAGCTTCGCGCCCTCGGCGATCGTGTCCTTCGTGATGAGGCGCCAGCTGAAATCGAGCGACTCCATCTCGACGCCCGCCATCTCTCCAAGGATCAGGCCGACCTCGTGGACGACCTTGGCGTCATTCTGCTTCGCGTAGTCGAGGGCGATGTCGAGAATGCCCTCTGCGATTGACATTTCGTGCATAGGATGAATTCTCCTGCAAAAAGTTCCGCGGGTGCGATATTCAGATTCGCACCCGCGGAAGTTTCTTTCATGCTATTTGATCCCCCCGCCGCTCACGCGGCCCGTCCCCCCTCTAGAGGGGGGCTGCATGATTGTCGGGCTCCGTTTCTTCCGATCAGGTTTTACAGCTGCGCTTCGAGCCCGCGCTTCTGGAACACTCCGAGGATGTCCATGAGCTTCGTCTTTTTCGGCGCGTAGTCGACGGTCGTTTCGCCGTCGTGGGCGTGGATGTGGACGAAGAGGACGCCGGGGAGGCCGAACAGGGCCTTCTCGACATCTTTCGCGAGTTCTTCGGTATAGCCTTCGACGGTGAACTGGAGGCGCGTGTTGCCGTTCGTTTCACCGCAGCCACATTCTTTGCACATTCTATAGTTACTCCTTTGGAATTGTCAGTACGTAGCTTCCTACTACTCCCACCACCGCTTCGCGGTTCCCCTCCCTCTAGAGGGAGGCTGGGGTTTGAATGACTTCATTGCTTAACCTCCCCCCAAAGGTGGAGGCTTATGGGGATTACGACTTCTCTGCGCTCGGGTCGACTTCGCTCGCGTCCTGCGGATAGTGGACGAGGAACTTGCTGCCCGAGAACATGCTCGAGACTTCGGACTCGCCTTCCATGAACTCCGAGCGGATGACCATGTAGAGATGGCCGATGGCGAACAGGATGATCGCCCAGGCTGCGTAGTGATGGACGAGGTGCGTGACCATCTCGTTGCCGCAGACGACGTTGACCCAAGCGAATGCCTGCGCGATGTACGTCGCGGGCTCCGTCATGTAGTACATGGCAAATCCCGTGCAGATCTCGATGGCGACGAGGCCGTAGAGCATGAGATACGACATGCGCGCCAAGGGGTTTCTGAGGAACGATGCGTGGTTCGGCTGGACGAGCATGTAGTGCTTGATGACGTCGAGCGTCTGCGCGTAGAAATAGCCTTTCCAGAACCGCGGGAACAGGCGGTCGCCACGGTTGATGATGAAACCGTAGATGCGCAGCACGAACGATGCGCAGAAGACGAACGCTGCGACGAAGTGGATGTCGCGCACGAGGTCGACATACGTCGTGGAGTATGCCGGCTCGAGGTTCATCGACTGCAGCGGCGTCGCGATGATGATGCCTGTGCCGAACAGGACGAGGATCATCACGACCATGATCCAGTGGAAGATGCGCAGGAACGGGCTGAAGAGGTAGAATTCCTTGCGCTGGACTTCCTTCATGCGATGAATCTGTGCCATGCGATCACTCCCTCTTCTCGGCCGGTGTCTTCGTCTCGACATGCGTGCCGGAGCACGGGTCGGCCGTCACGACGCTGATTTCCTCGCCCTCGGCGTTGTACATGTGCGTCGCGCATGCCATGCAGGGGTCGAAGGAGCGCACGACCTTGACGATTTCGAGCGGCTTGTCAGGGATGGCAACATGCGTGTCCATCATGGCGAGCTCGTAAGCGCCGTGGCCGGCTTCGTCGTCACGCGGGCAGGCGTTCCACGTCGTCGGGACGACGCACTGGTAGTTGTCCACCTTGTCGTCCTTGATCGTGACCCAGTGTGCGAGGCCGCCGCGCGGCGCCTCGTAGAGGCCGACGCCCTTGGCTTTCTGCGGCCAGGTGTCCGTATTCCAATGCTCGTTGTTGACGACTTCGGTGTCGCCCGTCTTGAGATTTGCGATGAGCTTGTCGAAGAAGAACTTGTTGATTTCTGCATTGAGCTGGCAGTCGAGGGCGCGTGCCGCCGTGCGGCCGACCATCGTCGGGAGCCAGGTCTCGGCGGGGAGGTTCAGGACTTTCGAAACCGCGGCCATCTGGTCGAGCATCATCTTTTCTGCCCACGTCGGCTCGCCGAGCTTGCCCTGCGCAGCCTTCGTATAGATGATGATATAGCGCGCGAGCGGGCCGACTTCGCAGACCTTGCCGCGCCATTTCGGCGTCTTGAGCCAGCTGTACTTGCCCTGTTCGTTCAGCGCTTTCCACTCCGTCGCCGAGCCCTCTTTCGGACCCGTGTAGTGCGCGTCCGTGACGCCGTCCCACGGATGGAGGTCGGCGCCCTGCTTGCCCTCGGGGTAGTCGTACCACGAATGGACGACGCCCTCGGTGAAGCACTTCGGATCGTTGATGTCCTCGGCCGCGATCTCCGTGAACTTCGCATTCGCCGCACCGGCCTTGAAGTTCTCGACGACACCGTTGCAGCGGATCAGGAGGTTGTTGAAGAAATCGCCGTCCGACGTGCCCGAAGGCGGCTCGATTGGATACGAGCCATACGCGAGCACACGCGTGCCTGCGAGGCCGCCGCCGTCGACACGGCCCGC
The DNA here is from genome assembly GCA_900318215.1 of uncultured Veillonellaceae bacterium. Taxonomy (GTDB): domain Bacteria; phylum Bacillota; class Negativicutes; order Selenomonadales; family Selenomonadaceae; genus Selenomonas_C. The sequence goes on along the minus strand of ONJV01000001.1, from coordinate 3,052 downwards.
CTTGACGTACGCGGAGCCGATGGCGATGAGGTCGGGGATATAGTAATTGTTGACGAGCGTGCGGCCGAGATTGATGGCGCGGTCGACGATGCCGAGGCGCGCGGAGTTCACCGGCGCGTTGCCGTCCGTCATGGAGATGGAGCACGGCATGCCGCCGACGACATAGTGCGGATGCGGGTTCTTGCCGCCGAAGATGACATGCGGCGTCACGAGTTCGCGCTGCTTGTCGAGCATTTCAAGATAATGCGCGACCGCCATGAGATGGACTTCCGGCGGCAGCAGCTTGTAGTCCGGATGATCCCACCAGTTCGCCGAGAAGATGCCGAGCTGGCCGCTCTCGACGATGGCCTTGACCTTGCCCTGGATTTCTGCGAAATACTGCGGCGTCGCGGCCGGGAATGCATGGTCGTACGCCTCCGTCACGCTCGTGCCGGGCGCGCGGAACGGCAGACGGTAGGCATTGAGCACCGTGGCCTGCAGGTTCGCCGTCGCGACCGGATCGGCCGCGAGCGCCTCGACCGGGCTGACCCAGTCGAGCGCATGCAGATGATAGAAATGGACGATATGATCCTGCACCGTCAGCGTCGCCGCCATGATGTTGCGGATGTAGTTCGCGTTTTTCGGAATACGGATCTGGAGCGCATCCTCGACGGCGCGCACCGAAGCGAGCGCATGCGCCGTCGTGCAGACGCCGCAGATGCGCTGGATATAGGCCCACGCATCACGCGGGTCGCGGTTGTGCATGACGAGCTCGAGGCCGCGCCAGGCCGTGCCGGACGACAGGGCATCCGTGACTTTGCCCGAACCCTCGTCCACATTGACCTCGACGCGCAGATGGCCTTCGATTCTCGTGATCGGATCGACTACTACATGTTTCATTTATCTTCCACCTGCTCCCTCAAAACTTGTCTTCTTCTTCTTTGGCGGCCGCCTTGGCTTCCGCCTCGTCACGCTTGTTCTTCTGCATGATCGAGCCAGCCGCATGCGCGATGACGCCGGCCGCCGCGAGCGCGCCGACGCCGAGGCCGATCTTGTCGGCATTTCCGAGCTTGCCATAGCCAGGCAGGCGCTTCGTGAACGGTGTATCGTCCCAGAAATTCGAATTGCTGCAGCCGATGCACGGCGCGCCGGACTGAATCGGATAGCTCATGCCCTGGAACCAGCGCAGGTTGCCGCAGCTGTTGTACGTCTCCGGCCCGCGGCAGCCGAGCTTGTAGAGGCACCAGCCCGCTTTCGCACCCGCGTCGTCAAAGTTCTCGGCGAACATGCCCGCATCAAAGAACGGACGGCGGTAGCACGTGTCGTGGATGCGGTTGCCGTAGAACTGCTTCGGACGGCCCTCGCCATCGAGCGGCGGCAGGTTGCCGAACAGAGCGACATGCATGATGACGCCCGTCATGACCTCCGGAATCGGCGGGCAGCCCGGCACATTGACGACCGGCGTGTTGCCGACGAACGGGCCGATGCCCGAAGAACCCGTCGGGTTCGGCTTCGCGCTCTGGATGCCGCCCGCGACAGCGCAGGTGCCGTAGGCGATGATCGCCTTTGCACCGGCCGCTGCCTCCTGCAGCATCCGCGTGAACGGACGGCCGCCCGACATGCAGTAGACGCCGTTGTCCTTCGTCGAGACAGCGCCCTCGACGGCCAGGATGTAGTTCCCCTTGTACTTCTCCATGACCTCTTTGAGATGCGCCTCGAACGGCTCGCCCGAAGCCGCTCTGAGCAGATGGTCATACTCGAGATCGATCTGGCTGAGCACGACATCCGATGCGAGCGGTGCGCCCGAGCGGATGAACGACTCATCGCAGCCCGTGCACTCGTGGCCGTGAATCCAGACGACGACTGGCAGCGGCTGCGTCTCGGCCGCCTCGACGACCTCCTGGAACCTCTCAGTGCTCAGACCCATCATCGTCGTGAGCGCAACGCACCCCTTGAGGAAGCTCCTGCGGCTCATGCCCTTCCGCAGATACCGCTCCCAAAGACTTTCCCGTTTTTCCACGTTGGTCCCTCCTCCGTGCGCAACGCCATCCCGAGACAGACCTGCGCAAATCACAGAAAAAAGCTGACACTTTCACAAATTGGTTGTTCTTTTATTATACGACAATTTGCCCAAAAATGCCATTACAGAAAATCAATCTGCCCATAAATAAAATTAATTGCAAAAAAACACTTGCATTCGAGGGGCGTTCGCGCTATACTATTGATTGTTCACGGGGACGTAGCTCAGCTGGGAGAGCACCAGGTTCGCAATCTGGGGGTCGAGGGTTCAAACCCCTTCGTCTCCACCATATATGAAAGCACAGGCCGCTGTACGATGGTAGTACGGCGGCCTTTTCGTTTGCTTTCTTCCATGTCCGAAATACAAAACGTCAGGCACCTGTTCCGAATGACAAATGCCTGACGTTTTTCCCTGCTCACAAATGAAATTCCTGATAGAGCTTCTTGCGATATGCCGCATCCGCAGCAATCCGTCCAATATCGTCCATCCGCTTCTGCGACATCAGAATCTGGATGAGGCGGGAGTAGCGTTCATCGGCTCGTTTCTCGCCACGTTCCTCACCGCGCTTTTCGCCACGCTTCTCGCCGCGTTCTTCCGCGCTCATCATCCCGGAACGATAGTCCATGAGCGCCATCTCGCGGTTGATGTATTTCAGACGTTCCGCCTTATCCTGCAAGAAGATGCCCGTTGCATCATAAGCCTTGTTGATTGCTGCTTCGCTCATCGCCAGTTCCTCCTTTTCGCTTTGATTCATGCGGTTCGCAAAATAGGCCATCCATCGCTCCATCTTCGTCATCTCACGAATAGGCTTCTGGACGCCCTTCACGAACTTCGGGAGCTCGAGGAAATGAAGCTCCATGTCGTTGTTCAGGCGGTCGTGCGTCTTCAGGTTGTAGATGCTGTACATTGCGTGCGGCTCTTCCTGCGGCAAGAGCTCGAACGCGAGGATGTTGATTGTAATCGTTGGACGCAGGTCATTGTAATTCGCACCAGACGGCAGACGCATGAGGTAGACCTGCGACCAGTAGTAGAGCGTCCGCCGCTTCATGTTCT
>ONJV01000132.1 GCA_900318215.1 uncultured Veillonellaceae bacterium | reverse complement strand
GCCTCGCGGTGGTCGAAGCCGTAGGCTCTGCGGCTGACGGCGAGAATCGGCGGGGCCTGGATGCGTTTGGCGATGGCCATGCCGGAAAAGAGGTTCCACCAGCGTTCGAGGTCGGCGATGAAGTCTTTGGCGGTCGGGAAGTATTTGGCGACGAGGCCGGGGGCGCAGCCGAGGTTCTTTTCGACCGTGCCTTCTTTGTACCACGCGAGCAGGTCTTCCGGCGTGGCTTTCTGCCAGCGTTCGACGAACGAGCGGAACAGGTAGTCGTGATACGGGTATTTGATGGGGTCGCCTTTGCCTTCGTCAACGTTCTGGGCGCTTGAGAGTTCGGCGCTCGGAACGAGGTCAATGATGCCTTGGGGCACGACTTCGCGGCCGTAGACCGTGTCGTTGAGGTAGCGGGCGAGGTCGTAGACCTGGTATTTCCAGAGGTCGGCGAGCGCGGCGAGGAAGCCGGACTGGTCGCCGTAGAGCGTCGAGTAGCCGACCGTCGTCTCGGCTTTGTTCGCGTTGCAGGTGAAGCCGCCGCCAAATGCCGCCGCCGCACCAGCGAGCACGCGCGCACTGCGGTCGCGCGCCTGGATGTTTTCGAGGACGAACGACGAAATGGAGAGGTGCCACTCCGTGCCGTCGGCGAGGTTCTTCACCGGCAGGGACTCGAGCTGCGATTTCGTGAGGTCGACGGATTCCTGGATCGGCACGATGAGGTAGTGGCAGCCGAGGTTCTTGGCGAGCTGTGCGGAGAGGCCTTTCGTCGTTTCGGAGTTGAAGACGCTCGGCATGTTGACGAGCAGCAGGTTTTCGGGGCCGAGGACCTTGGCGTAGAGCGCGGCGGCGACGGCGGAGTCGATGCCGCCCGAGATGCCGATGACGACTTTTTTCATGTGGATGCTCGCGAGGAATTCGCGGACGCCATAGGAGAGCGCGCGGTAAATGTCGGCAATCGGCGGCTCTGGCGGCTGCGGCGCGGCGCTCATGGCATCGATGCGGTCGAGGTCCGTGACGGCGAGCATTTCTTCGTAGGCCGGGCAGACTTTGACGACGCGGCCCGTGGCGCTGTAGACGGTGCTCGAGCCGTCGAACGTGTAAATCGTCTTGCCGTTGTTCTGGAGGCCGATGTTGTTGACGTAGAAGAGCGGCGTGTGCGCGGCTTTCGCCTGCGCGCCGAAGACGCGGTTGCGCTTGTCGTTCTTGCCGAGCGTGTACGGCGAGGCCGAGATGTTGACGAAGAAATCGATGTCGTGGTGGCGGTTCAGGACGTCGAGCGGCGTGAGGCTGTAGTCGTCGCTCCAGCCGTCCTCGCAGAGCAGCCCGCCGACGCGGTAGCGCTGGCCGCGGATGTCGAGCGTGAGCGGGGAGAGCAGGCGCTCGGCCGTCGTGCCGAGCTCGCGCGCGAGCTTTTGCAAGCTGAAGAAATGGCGCGTGTCGTCAAATTCGCGGTAGTTCGGCAGCAGCGTCTTGATGATGAACGGGTAGACCATCGACTCGGGCGAGACGAGCTTGCCGTCCTGCGCGCAGAAAAGAGCGTTGTACTTGCGCACGCGGCCGTCGTTGTTCTTTTTCTCCCAGTCAATCGCGATGTTGCCGAAGAGAACGACGATGCCCTGCGCGGCGGCGATGACGTCCTTGCCATAGCTTTCGCAGTCGCGCAGGAACGCCGACTGCTCCCAGGCATCGCCCAGAAGATACCCCGGGATGCACATTTCCGGGAACACGATGACATCGACGTCCTGCGCTTTCGCGTCCGCAATCATCCGCAGCATCGTCTCCGTGTTGACATCCGGATGCCCCGGCGAGACTTTCATCTGCGCCATAGCGATTTTCAGCATATGCAAACACCTCTGTTTGTGGTATAATGGTTACAATTTTACACGCTCCCTATTTTACCATATTCTTTACCATTATGAAAGCAGAGGCGATCCTTTTGAATTACATCAGCACGCGCGGCGGCGTCGAGCGACTTTCTTCGGCCGAGGCCATCCTGCAGGGGCTTTCGGGAAATGGCGGGCTCTTCGTGCCGGAGGAGATTCCGACGGTCAGCGAGGCGTTCATCGAGGGGCTCGTGCCGCTCACGTACGAGGAGCGCGCCGTCCGCGTCCTCAAGGAATTCCTGACGGACTACGGCGAGGACGAGATTCGTGGCTGCGTCACGCGCGCCTATGGCGGGGCGAAGTTTGACAGCGAGCGCCGCGCGCCGACGCGGCTGCTGCAGGACCGCAGCGTGCTCGAGCTCTGGCACGGGCCGACGAGCGCGTTCAAGGACATGGCGCTCCAGCTGCTGCCGCAGCTCATGAGCACGGCGCTCAAGAAGACGGGTGAGCAGGCGACCATCCTCATCCTCGTCGCGACGTCGGGCGACACGGGAAAGGCCGCGCTCGCAGGCTTCTGCGATGTGCCGCAGACGAAAATCATGGTGTTCTATCCCGAGGGCGGCGTCTCGCAGATCCAGCAGCTCCAGATGGTGACGCAGGAGGGCAAAAACGTCAACGTCACGGCCGTGCGCGGCAACTTCGACGACGCGCAGACGGGCGTGAAGCGCATCTTTGGCGACAAATCGTTCGCGAAAGAGCTCGAGGCTGCGCAGACGAAGCCGACGAAACTTTCCTCAGCGAACTCCATCAACTGGGGCCGCCTCGTGCCGCAGATTGTCTACTATTTCAGCGCCTACGCCGACCTCCTCGCGGCTGAGCGGATAAAGATGGGCGACGCCATCAACTTCTGCGTGCCGACGGGCAATTTCGGCGACATCCTCGCGGGCTACTATGCGAAGTGCATGGGCCTGCCGGTCGGCCGCCTCATTTGCGCGTCGAACAAGAACAATGTGCTGACGGACTTCCTGACGACGGGCACGTACGACCGCAACCGCGATTTCTACAAGACCATCACGCCGTCGATGGACATCCTGATTTCGAGCAACCTCGAACGCCTGCTCTACCACATGTCCGGGAGCGCGGACGCGGTCGCGGGCTGGATGCGCGAGCTCCAGGAGACGGGCAAGTACACGATTCCGCAGGACCTCCTCGCGCGCATCCAGCAGACGTTCGCGGCGGGCTGGGCCGATGATGAGGCGACGAAGGGCGCGATTGCCGAGGCGTTCGAGGGCAGCCACTACGTCATGGACACGCATACGGCCGTCGCGTGGCGCGTTGCTGACGACTACCTCGACCGCACGGGCGACGAGCGTCCGATGGTCGTCGTCTCGACGGCGAGCCCGTACAAGTTCAGCGGCAGCGTGCTCGAAGCGCTCGGCGCCACGACGGACGGGAAGGACGCGTTCGCACTCCTCGACGAGCTTCAGGACATCAGCGGCACGGCCGCGCCGACGGGCCTGTCGAGCCTTCGCAAAAAAGACGTCCGCCATAAAGACGTCTGCGCAAAAAATGATATGAAAAATTTTGTTGCCGCGTTTGCGAAACAATAAGAATATCCGCCGCCATAACAGAAACGAATGGAAAGCACTGCCTGTTTGACATTCAGAAAACCAAGGAAAACAAAGATTGATTTTCTTGTGTTTGTGTTGTTCATGGCGGCTTCTGCGCGTCTGCAAACCATTCTGACGGGCTTTTCATCACTTCGTGAATATTTGACATTTATGGATGAATAAGGTATTATTATAGCCGTCGGGTGAAACGGCAGGCAGCCGCTCCCCGCACGTACAATCATTTTTCAAAAGAATGAAAGAGGTTGAAAGCACATGGCAAACGTTGATCTGAGCCAGTATGGCATCACTGGTGTCACGGAGATTCTCCACAATCCTTCTTACAAGGTTCTCTTCGAGGAAGAGATGAAAGATGGCCTGACGGGCTACGAGAAGGGCCAGATTTCGGAGCTGGGCGCCGTCAATGTCAAGACCGGTATCTTCACGGGCCGTTCCCCGAAAGACAAATTCATCGTCGATGACGAGACGTCGCATGACACGGTTTGGTGGGACAGCGAGTCCTATCACAACGACAACCATCGTGCAACGAAAGAGGCATGGAAGGCCGTCAAGGAAATCGCGAAGAAAGAGCTCTCCGGCAAGAAGCTCTATGTCGTCGATGGCTTCTGCGGCGCGAACAAGGACACGCGCATGGCCGTCCGTTTCATCGTCGAAGTCGCTTGGCAGGCACATTTCGTCTCGAACATGTTCATCAAGCCGACGGCAGAAGAGCTCGAGAACTTCAAGCCGGACTTCGTCGTCTTCAACGCTTCCAAGGCAAAAGTCGAGAACTACAAGGAACTCGGCCTGCACTCTGACACGGCTGTCGTCTTCAACCTCACGGAGCGCCAGCAGGTCATCATCAACACGTGGTACGGCGGCGAGATGAAGAAGGGCATGTTCTCCATGATGAACTACTTCCTCCCGCTCAAGGGCATCGCTGCGATGCACTGCTCGGCCAACACGGACAAGCAGGGCAAGAACACGGCCATCTTCTTCGGCCTCTCCGGCACGGGCAAGACGACGCTCTCCACGGATCCGAAGCGCCTCCTCATCGGCGACGACGAGCACGGCTGGGATGACGACGGCATCTTCAACTTCGAGGGTGGCTGCTATGCAAAGGTCATCAACCTCGACATGGAGTCCGAGCCGGACATCTATGGCGCCATCAAGCGCAACGCCCTCTTGGAGAACGTTGTCCTCGACAAGGATGGCAAGATTGACTTCGCTGACAAGTCCATCACGGAGAACACGCGTGTGTCCTATCCGATTGACCATATCAAAGGCACGGTCAAGGGCTTCGTCAACGACCGCAGCGCTGCACCGGCCGCCAAGAGCGTCATCTTCCTTTCCGCTGACGCGTTCGGCGTCCTGCCGCCGGTCTCCATCCTGACGCCGGAGCAGATGCAGTACTACTTCCTGTCCGGCTTCACGGCGAAACTCGCTGGCACGGAGCGCGGCATCACCGAGCCGACGCCGACGTTCTCCGCTTGCTTCGGCCAGGCGTTCCTCGAACTCCATCCGACGAAGTACGCGCAGGAGCTCGTCAAGCGCGTCAAGGCCAACGGCACGAAGGCATACCTCGTGAACACGGGCTGGAACGGCACGGGCAAGCGCATCTCCATCAAGGATACGCGCGGCATCATCGACGCTATCCACAGCGGCGCGATCCAGAACTGCCCGACGAAGAAGATTGACTACTTCGGTCTCGAAATCCCGACGAAGCTCGAAGGCGTCGCTACGGAAGTCCTCGACCCGAAGGATACGTACAAAGACCCGTCCGAGTGGGACAAGAAGGCCAAGAAGCTCGCGCAGATGTTCATCGACAACTTCGCGAAGTACACGGACACGGAAGCTGGCAAGGCGCTTGTCGCAGCTGGCCCGCAGCTCTGATTGAAACCATAGGTTACAACCTTAACTATAAAAAGACGTTGCATTTTGTAACGTCTTTTTTGTTTTTCTTTTTTCCTTCCCAAATTTCTTATTTATCTTTTATCAATTCTTTGCTATAATAAAGCAGAAAGTATCTTGAACATTTATTTTTTGAAATCATGTGGGTCGTGTTGGGGAGGACGTTATGAAGAAGATTCTTTTGACCGCAATTGCGGTCTATGCTGTCATCATTATTGCAGGGGCCACGGCGTGTTTCCTGCTGCGCGACCCGCCTGTCCCGCCACCGGCGCGGGTGGAAGTGACGACGAGCGCGGCGGCCCATACGGGCGAGATGCCGGACACGAAGTCCGGGGAAGCTGCCAAGGCGCCGACAACGTCCAAACAGGAAAAGCAGACGGCCGATGCCATCATCGCGGGCATGAAGGTCGAGAACCGCGGCGGCATCACGCTCTACACGTACGACTACCCGAAGAAGCCCGCGCCCGGCGTCTACCTGCGGCCGTTCCTCGTGACGGACGGTGCGGCCTGGGTGCTCAAATTCGACCTTTACTACTATTATAATATCAGCGACCCGCAGAAGACGGCCTGGATTCATGGCGACGCGCTGAACGTCAGCGTCGGCGGCAAGACGTACAACCTGCGCTTCCTCGCGCATGACCGCCGCGACAAGATGAGCCCCGACGCCGAAAATCTCGCCGAGAGCTACGTCCACGATGCGACGGAAGACGAGCTCTCCGTGCTGCGCGCCCTCGCGCAGGCGGGCAGCGGCAGCATCACATACTACCAGCAGGAGGGCGGCGCCCAGCGCAGCCACGAGTTCACGAGCGAAGAGATCACGCGCATCCGCAACGTCCTGACGCTCTATGACTTCGAGACCAAGGACGACGCAGAGGCCTCTGGTGCCTCCGCAGCCTCTAGTGCTTCCAGTGCAAAAGGGGAGGCTGCCTTATGAAAATCCTCGCCGTTGATGACGACGACTCCATCCGCGACCTGCTGACGCTCCAGCTCCGCCGCCACGGCTACGACGTCGTGACGGCAGCGGACGGCGAAGAAGCGCTAGAGAAAGCGCCCACGGCCGACTTCATCGTGCTCGACCTCATGCTGCCGAAGCTCGACGGCTACGAAGTCTGCCGCCGTCTCAAGAGCGCCGAAAAGACAAAGAACATCCCCATCATCATGCTGACGGCCAAGACCGAGGAAATCGACACCGTCCTCGGCCTCGAACTCGGCGCCGACGACTACATGGCAAAACCGTTCTCCATGCGCGAACTCCTCGCGCGCATCTGGGGCTACGAATATTACGGCGACACCCGCACCGTCGATGTCCACATCCGCCACCTCCGCAGCAAGCTCGCCTCGGCGCCGGAGATTGCCAAAGCCATCGAAACCGTGCGCGGGGTTGGGTATCGGTTTCAGTATGAAGAAGCGGGAAAATAGAAGATTGATTTTTGGAAGGAACCTTGCGGCTTTCTTTTGGGGAGGAAGCTGCGGGGGCTTTTTTTGTAGGCGCGTGATGTGTCATTCGCAACGGT
>ONJV01000017.1 GCA_900318215.1 uncultured Veillonellaceae bacterium | reverse complement strand
CAAGGATGCTTTTGCCGACATGCGAGCTCGTGCCCATGAGCATGATGGTCTGGGGACGGGTGGAAATTGTTTTGTTTGTGTGGTTAGAAATTGCTTTTGTCATGCGTTCCTCCAAACTGCCTTCGCCGATGAAATCGAGTAAATTCAGGCCCCTTCTAGAGGGGGCTGTCAGCGGAGCTGACTGGGGGAGTAGTTGGATGCTGGAGACAACCAGATATGCAGAACGTTGCTAAAGACTTTAACAACGACTGCATTCTTGTCAGGCTATCGCATCCTACTACTCCCACCACCGCTTCGCGGTCCCCCTCCCTCTAGAGGGAGGCTGGAGTTTGCGGGGTGAGATGTTTGATTTCGACCGGGATGCCGCTGATTGTCAGGTAGACGGCCTCGGCGGCGCGCGCGAAGGCCTGGTTCGTGAGGCCTTCGATGTCGCGGTAGAGGCGTGCGAGGGCGTTTTCCGGCACGATGCCTGCGCCGACTTCGTTCGTCACGAAGACGCAGAGCGCCCCGCTCGCCTGCGCGGCCGCGATGAGTTTTGCCGCGGCGTCCTGCGCGAGGCGGTAGACGGCGGCCTCGTCTCGGAGCTGCTCTTCGGGGAGCTGGCAGAGCAGGTTGCTGAGGTAGACCGTCAGGCAGTCGAAAAGCAGCGTGTCATGCGTCTCGGCGGCCTCGGCGATGGCATTCTCGGCCGCAAACGGGGCCTCGTAGGTCTGCCAGTCGGACGGGCGGCGCTCGCGGTGGAGCTTCACGCGGTAGCGCATCTCGTCGTCAAAAATCTGCGCCGTCGCGATGTAGGCGATCTTTTTGCCATGCGATGCGACAAACCGCTCGGCAAACGAAGACTTCCCGCTCCGCGCCCCGCCCGTCACGAGGACGAGGCGGCCGAGATGCTTCTCTTCGGGCATCTGAATTTCCTCCCTTTCATGATTCCTCTGGCCCCCTCTCCGAGGGGGCTGTCCCGAAGGGACTGGGGGTTAAGCAGACTCTTAGCGCTTCAGCGCTTAGAGGTCGCTTATGCCGACCGCAGGTCGGTAGTGGCGAAGATAGGACAAACCAGATTGCAGGATTGCATCCTGCGAAGACGTACCTTCGCAGATACATTCGAACTTATAGATATTTCCTACCTCCGCCACTCCCACCACCGCTTCGCGGTCCCCCTCCCTCGGAGAGGGAGGCAGGAGTTTGCGGGCCTCCTCGCTTAATGACATTGCCCTCGGAGAGGGAAGCAAAAGCTTGAATGATTACCTCTTTGCCTGATACTCCCGGCAGGCTGCGACGAAATGCTTTGCCGCCCCGGGGCAGCCGGCGAAGTGGATGTGGAGGTAGCTGCCGAGGACGTTTTCGCGCTGCTGGCCGGCGCCGTAGGTTGCGCCGTTTCGGAGCTTTGTGAACGTATAGGGGCGCACGGGCTCTTCGCGTTCGAGTTCCTGCGAGAAGTGGAATTCGTGGCCGCGGAGCTCCGTGCCGGCCGGGCCGAGGATGGTGTCGCGCTGCATCTTTGCCGTGACGTAGCCGACCATCTGGAGCTTCTTCGTCATGGCCGCACGGCCCGGGAAGACGCCGCACATCGGGTGGGCTTTGCCGTCGAAATCGACGAGGTCTTCGAGGAGGTACATGTAGCCGCCGCATTCGGCGTAGATGGGAAGGCCGGCGTCGGCGGCCGAGCGAATGGACTGGCGCATAGACGCGTTCGCCGCGAGGTCGGAGGCGAACATCTCAGGGAAGCCGCCGCCGATGAGGAGGCCGGAAATGAATGCTGGGAGGGCGGCGTCTTTGAGGGGGCTGAAGGGGACGAGCGTGGCGCCCAAGCGTTCGAGGACGGCAAGGCTGCTTTCATAATAGAAGGAAAATGCCGCGTCCTGAGCGACGGCGAGGCGGAGAGGGACGGAATCTCGCACCCGCGGAAGCAACGCCTCGCTGTTTGCCATGCCGTGCAGGGGACTCCCCCCGCCCTTCGGGCTCTCCCCCCTCTGGGAAGGGGGCTCCCCATTCCCTATGCCTCCCTCTTTGAGGGAGGGGGACCGCGAAGCGGTGGTGGGAGTCCCTTGTACGTCAGATAAGGCCGTACGGCGTTCCTCCCGCGGGTGCGAGAGAGGTCCCGCCTTCCCCGCCAGCGCGACGATGCCTTCTACATCCACCTGTCCCCCGACGGCCTCGCCCATTTTTCGGACCGTCTCTGCCGCTTCGACTTCCGTTGTCGGCGTGAGGCCGAGGTGGCGTTCGGGGAGGTGCAGGGCGTCGTCGCGGTGGATGGCGCCCAGAACGGGCATGTTGATGGCCTCCATCGCCGTGCGAATCATCGCTTCGTGCGTCGCGGAGCCGAGGCGGTTCAGCAGGACGCCCGCGAGCTGGACGCCCGGGTCGTAGCTCTTGAAACCGAGCGCGATGGCGGCGGCCGAGGCGCCCATGGATTTGCAGTCGATGGTCAGGAGCACGGGCGCATGGAGGAGCTTTGCGATTTCAGCTGTCGAGCTCACGCCCTGCCGCCCGCCGTCGTAGAGGCCCATGACGCCTTCGATGACGGCGATGTCGGCGTCCCCTGCCTCTTTGAGGAAGAGCGCGGGGAGCTTCGCGGCCGGGACGAGCCATGTATCGAGGTTGTGCGCCGGGCGTCCGCTCGCGAGCTGGTGAAAGCCCGGGTCGATGTAGTCGGGGCCGACCTTGTACGACTGGACGGAGAGGCCCCGCGCCCGCAGCGCCGCCAGAAGCCCCGTGACAAGCGTCGTCTTGCCGCTGCCGGACTGCGTGCCAGCGATGACGATGCGGGGAAGGTTGTGGTTCATGGGTCAGCGCCCCTTTCCGTTGATGAATCCGTCTTTTATGACTGTCTGTTCCTTGGTTTTGGCAAGTACCACTTTATTTGCAAGGCTCCTTCTCCGAGGGGGCTGTCGCCGGAGGCGACTGGGGGTTAAGCAGACTCTTAGCGCTTCAGCGCTTAGAGGTCGCTTATGCCGACCGCAGGTCGGTAGTGGCGGAGATAGGATAAAACATATGACTGGATTGCTGTCTGCGAAGACGTACCTTCGCAGATACACTTGAATGGATTGCCAGGTTGTACCTTCGACACACCCACCGACCCCTTCGGGGCCACCTCCCTCGGAGAGGGAGGCAGGAGTTTGCGGGCCTCCTTGCTTAACTTAGGGCGCAGGACGCTCCTGCGGGCTCATACCCGCGTGTTGTCGATGTCGTACATCAATGCGTTGACGACGGCGGCGGCGATGGGGCTGCCGCCTTTTGTGCCTTCGACGGTGATGTAGGGGACGAAGGGGTTCTTTCGCAGGGCCTCTTTGCTGTCGGCCGCGCCGACGAAGCCGACGGGGATGCCGATGATGCAGGCTGGGCGGATGTTCTCTTTTTCTGCGAGCGAAAGGACTTCGTAGAGCGCTGTCGGGGCGTTGCCGATGGCGACGATGCTGCCGCCCAAGGCTTTGCCGAACGCGCGCATGGCGGCCATGGAGCGCGTGATGCCCCGCTCTTTCGCGGTCTTTGCGATGTCGGGGTCGGCGACGCGGCAGTGGACTTCCCCGCCGAACGTGGCGAGCTTCCTTTTATTGATGCCCGTGCGCACCATTTCAACGTCGGTGTAGATGTCGGCGCCGGCTTTGAGGGCGTTCTGCGCGGCCGCGATGGCGTCGGGGTGGATGTGGATGAGCGGCGCGTATTCGACGTCGCCGGCCGCATGGATGATGCGCGAATAGACCTTCGTCTCGACATCATTCAGGTGGAACGGCGCGAGGTGCGGCGCGATGATCTCCATGCTGCGGGTTTCGATTTCCATGGGTTTTTTGATGTAGTCCATCAGGGGACCTCCTGTTAATTGTATGGTGTGTTGTCCACAAGAAGCAGCGTTATGAACGAACGAATCGAATCATGCATTTATCAGGCTCCCTCTCAGAGGGAGCTGGCGGCGAAGCCGACTGAAGGAGTGTCGAAGGTAGGAAGAAACGCTATGCTGGATTTTCTTCTGCGAAGACGTACCTTCGCCATTACAATCGAATGGATTGCCAGCACCTACCTCCGACACTCCCCCCGCCGCAAGCGGCCCGTCCCCCCTCTGTGAGGGGGGCTGAAGTTTGAATGGCTTCGCACATCTTTCAGCAATGAAGCCAGTCTGCCACGTCTTCCATCGTATGCGCAACGGCCGGGTACTCCAGTTTCGGCCGGTCGATCAGGACGACGGGGAGGTGGAGGGCTTTCGCGGCCGCGAGCTTGGTGTCGGTGCCGCCGATGTCGCCGCTGTTCTTTGTGACGATGACGTCGGCGTGGTAGCGCAGGAAGAGTTCGCGGTTCAGCGCTTCGGAGAACGGGCCCTGGAGGGCGACGATCTGGCCTGGGGCTATGCCGAGGTCGATGCACTGCGCGATGACGTCGGGCGTCGGCAGGACGCGGGCGACAATGGTTTTCTCCTGCAAAGCAGGAGCCTCTGTAAATTTCCTGAGGTTCCGGCTGCCGGTCGTGAGGAAGATGGTTTTGCCGAAGCTGGCGGCGGTTTCGGCGGCTGCTTCGTAGCTGTGGACGATGTGGATATTGTCGTAGTCGAGTTCGGAGAGGCTGCGTTCGTAGCGCAGGTACGGCAGGCCGAGCTCCTTCGCCGCGGCCATGGCGTTTTCGGAGACGTTGACGGCGTAGGGGTGGCTGGCGTCGACGATGGCGGCGATGGCGTGGGTGCGGCAGTAGGCCACGAGCCCCGCTTCGTCAAGCGGCTGAACATTCACGACGAGGTCATGGCCTGCGATCTGGGCGCTTTCGAGGAGCTCGCCGCCGTAGCGGCTCACGACGGAGGCCGTGACGGCAAAGCCTTTCGCCAGCAGCGCCGAAACGAGCTGCCGCCCGTCGGCCGTCCCGGCGAACACGAAGATGCGGGACGCTTCGGCCGCCGTGCCGCCCGCCGCATTCGACGCTGCCATCAGAGCCCTTCCTCCTTGTTGCCATACCCGCGCGGCGTGATCATATAGCCTTCTTTGACATACGTCTGCGAGTTGCCGATGACGACGAGGGAGAACATGTTGATGTCCTCTTTCGTGAAGGCGTCGAGCGTCGAGAGGACCTTCTTTTCGTCGGGGCGCGTCGCGGCTGTGACGATGCCGACGGGCGTCGAGGGGGCGCGGTATTTCAAAAGAATCTCGCGGACTTCTTCGATGTTCTGGACGCGCTTTTTGCTCTTCGGGTTGTAGAGCGCGATGACGAAGTCGCCCTGCCCGGCCATGTCGACGCGCTTCTTGATCAGTTCCCATGGCGTCAGGAGGTTCGAGAGGCTGATGACGGCGAAATCGTGCATGAGCGGCGCGCCGAGCACGGAGGCCGCGGCGTTGACGGCCGAGATGCCCGCAATCGTGCCGCCAAATTCCGGCCGCTCGCCTTCGGGGCGCTGGAGGACGAGTTCGAGGACGAGGCCCGCCATGCCGTAGACGCCCGCGTCGCCGCTCGAGACGACGACGGTCTCCTGCCCGGCCGCGGCCTTTTCGACGGCCATGCGGCAGCGGTCGATTTCCTGCATCATGCCCGTCCCGATGACCTCTTTCCCGTCGAGCAGGGATTCTACGAGTTTGATATACGTATGATAGCCCGCGACGACCTGTGCGTCCTCGATGGCCTTCCGCGCGCGCGGGGTCATGTCCATGAGGCTGCCCGGCCCGATGCCGATTACTGTAATCTTTGCCATACCAGTGCCACCGTCACTTTCTCATATTTCGTCTTGCCAAGGGCGATGCGGCCGCGCTGGCCCGCCTCCGCGAGGGCGGCGGACTCGGCGACATTGCCGATGCCGATGGTCTTTTTCACAAATTCCGACTCGCGCAGGCCATAGCGTTCGATGACCGCGGCGAGTGCCTCGTTTTCAAAGAAATGGATCGGGATGCCGTAGACATCCGCGATGGTCAAAAGGCCGACCTCGTCGCGCTTGACGGCCGTCGACGCGAGGCACGAGATGCCTTCCACCGGCACGCCGATGCGGCCGCAGGCGTCCACGAGCGCCGCGCGGATCGTCTCCCATGATGTCCCCCTGCGGCAGCCGACGCCCGCGATGAGGCGCTCGGGCCGCAGGAAAAGGCCGCCGCGCTTCTGGTGCGCGGGGAACTCGGCCGGGGTACGCGTGATGACGACCTCGACGATGGGACGCGTCTCGCCCTCTTTCGGCAGAATGCCCTCGCCGCGGAAAAAAACTTCATCGCCGAGCGCCGCCAGCTGCTCCTGATAAAAATCCGCGAGCGGCAAAGCGTCGTCGATGATATAGCGGAGCTGCGCGCCTTCGAGGACGGCGCGGTTGACAGCGAGGATCGCGCCATGCGGCTCCGGCACGAGGCCGAGGCGGCCGGCGATGGCGTCGGGCGCCACCTTTCCCTCGACGTCCGTCGCCGTCGTGATGACGGGGTCGCTGCCGAGCGCGGCCGCGAGCTGGCGCGTCAGTTCGTTCGCCCCGCCGACGTGGCCGGAAAGCAGGCTGATGACGTGGTGCGCCTGTTCGTCGAGGACGACGACGGCGGGGTCGGCGAGCTTGCTCCGGATGAGCGGCGCGATGCTGCGCACGACGATGCCCGTCGCCATGAGGAAGACGAGGGCATCATAGCGCGTGAAGACGTCGGCCGTGGCCTGAACGATGCGCGGAAAGGTCGTCACGCCCGCAAGCCAGGCCGCCGTGGCGGTGCTGCCCGCTGCGGCGCTTCCGCCTGTCGTGGCGTCGCTGCCCGCTGCGGCGCTGCCGCTCGTGGCGGCGGTGTCCCCCGCCGCTTTGTCCTGCGCGGAGTCGGCAAGGGCGTCGGCCGCGCGCTTGGAAAGGTAGACGTCGGCATCCGGCAGCGCCATCTGGACGCGCCGCGCCGTCTCTGCCCCCTGCGCCGTCAGCGCGAGGACGGCCGTCCTCATTTGCTCGCCTTCCGGTAGCCGTGCGAGAACTCGGGCGCATAGAGGCGCGAGAGGTCGTAGTCGGCATCGAGGCAGCGCGAGACGACGATCATGGCCTGCCGCGTGATGCCCGCTTCCTGGACCTTTTCGCCGATGTCAGAAAGCGTGCCGCGCACGATCTTTTCATCGGGCCACGAAGCGCGCTGGACGATGGCGACCGGCGTCGACGGCTCGTAGCCGCCCGCGATGAGTTCCTTTGCGACGTCGTCCATCATGGAGACGGAAAGGTAGATGCACATCGTCGCGCCATGGGCGGCGAGCGCTTTGAGGCTCTCGGCCTCGGGAACGGGCGTGCGGCCCGCGCCGCGCGTGATGATGAGCGTCTGGCTGATGCCCGGCAGCGTGTATTCCTGTTTGAGCGCCGCCGCCGTCGCGAAGCACGAACTCACGCCCGGCGTCACGTCGTAGTCATAGCCGCGCTTTTTAAACGCGTCCATCTGTTCCTGGATAGCGCCGTAGACGGACGGGTCGCCCGTATGGAGCCGCACGGTCGTCTTCCCCTGCTGCTCGGCCGCGTCGATGACGGCGAGGACTTCATCGAGCGTCATGGACGCCGAGTCGTGGATGGCCGCGCCCTCTTTGCAAAGGTCCAAAAGCGCCGGATTCACGAGCGAGCCCGCATAGATGACGACGTCGGCCTCCGAAAGCAGCCGCGCGCCCTTGCGCGTGATGAGTTCCGGGTCGCCCGGGCCCGCGCCAACGATATGGATCATGGAAATCCCTCCTATCATTCCTAAAAGCTATCTACTCTATTATACAAATCTGGCGGCAAGAAGTCCACCTGCCGCCAGAAGTTTTTATCACTATGCTTTTTTCTCCGCCGTCACGATGTAGATTGGGTTCTCCGCTTTCGCCATGTCGTAGGGGCCGACCTGGCGGAGGCGGTTCACTTGTACATGAATCGTCTCGTAGTTGTAGGCAGTTTTATGCGCGCGCAGCCACTCGATGGCGCTCATGAGGGTCTGGACGGTGATGAAATTGAGCGCGATGCGGCCGCCTTTGCGGAGTTTTCCATCGACGACGTCGAGGATGGCCGCAAGGTGCGAGCCGCTGCCGCCGATGAGGACGGTGTCGCAGGGCGGGAGCGCGTCCATGCCGTCCGGCGCCTCGGCCTCGATGACATGGACGCGCTCCGCGACGCCGAAGATGTCTGCGTTTTCATGGATGAGCGCGACGGCCTCGGGCTTTCGCTCGATGGCATAGACCGTGCCCTGCGGCGCCTGGAGCGCGGCCTCGATCGTGAGGCTGCCCGTGCCCGCGCCAATGTCATAGACGACGGCGTCTGGCCGGATGCGGGCTTTCGCGATTGTAAGGATGCGGACTTCCTCCTTCGTCATCGGGACGTCGCCGCGATGAAATTCGGTATCTGGGATGCCGAGCAACGTTGTCACCTTTCCTTTCGCACCCGCGGAAGTCACGACATTCTGATTGCTTTGCTGTGCAGGGGACTGCCGACTTTGTCGGCATAAGCGACCTCTAAGCGCTGAAGCGCTAAGAGTCTGCTTATCCCCCCGCCCCTCGGGCCCGTCCCCCCTCTGGGAGGGGGGCTGGCTAAAAACAACTACAATGCAGCTGCCGACCGGGGCGTGCTCTGCCGCCTCTTGGAGCGTCATGCGCTCGACGGTTTCGTCTTCGTACGACAGCCTGGCGCAGATGGCGTAAAACGCGCTTTCGGGCCAGCCGTGGGCCAGCAATGTTTCAGCGATGGTCTTTGAGTTGTGCTGGACATCCGTCAGCATGCCAAGCTTCTTACCCGGCGCATAGGAGAGATCGCTTTCTTTTGGCACGCGGCCATGAAAGCTCAGGAGCTGCGCATCATGCCATGGCAGGGCGAGGCGCGAAAACGCGAGCTGGAACGAGCTGATACCCGGTATGACGTCGATGAGGTGGGCGTCAAATGTGCGCCGCAAGGCGTCGAGTAGCGAGAAATAGCCCGGGTCGCCCGAGACCATGACAACGACGTCGGCTTTGTCCAGCCCTTCGTGCACAAAGGCCATGACACCATCAATATCGCGCGTGACCGCACATGTCTGCTGGCCGCCGCTCGCTTTTGCATACTGCGAAAGCGCACGTCTGCCGCCGACGAGGTACTTTGCGCTTTCAATGGCCTTTTTTGCGGCCGGCACCATATACTCGGGGCTGCCGGGCCCGATGCCGGCCACGATGATGCGATGTTTCAAAGTTCCCATCCGAGATGCCTCCCGATTTCCTTTGCGGCCTCGTCCATACCGAGCACGCGGCCGCTGTATGTGAGGAGCACCGTGCCGACTTTGAGCTTGCCGAACACATGGCGCTCGCTGCGCGCACTCGCACGCTCAGCCAGCACCGTGTAGACATGCTGGAGCCCGGCGCCATCGATGATTTCAAGCGCGTCCTCCGAAGCATTGGCCGCGAGAATGGCCTGCACGCCTTTCTGGTCAAGCCCTTCGGCGGCGGCATAAGCCGCGAGCGTTTCAAGACGCGCATCTGAAATGCGGTTATGCGTGTAGAAATTGCCGGCCGCGACCTTGACGAGCTTGCCGATATGGCCGAGCAGCAGCACGCGCTTCGCCCCATGCTCGGCCGCCGCATCGAGCAGGAAGCCGATGAAGTTGCTCGTCTGCACAAGCGCCTGCGGCGGCAGGCCGATCTTTGCCGCGAGCTTCTCCCCGATCTTGCCCGGCACGAAGACGATGTCCTCGAAGCCCGCGGCCAGCGCCACATCAATCTGCGGCACGAGCGAGTTTTTGAATCCCTCTTCCGACATCGGCCGCAGCACGCCCGTCGTGCCGATGACCGAAATGCCACCCTCGACGCCGAGCACGGGATTGAGCGTCTGCTTCGCCAGCTCGACGCCCGCAGGGATAGAGATGGTCACGATGAAATCGAGCTTCGCCATCAGCGCCTGCCATTCTGCATCCTGCGACGGAGATGCTTCAATGCCGAGCTCCCGCGCCAACACGCTGGCAATCAGTTTGCGAGGCCCCGGATTGATGGATGGTTCGCCGACGGGAATCTGGAGGCCCGGCTTCGTCACATGCCCAACGCCCTTGCCCGCTCGGAACACGAGTCCCTGCCCCGCCGCGCCCTTCTGGAGCGTCGTAAAGACGGAGGCGCCATTCGTAATGTCAGGGTCATCGCCCGAAAACTTCACGATTTCAGCCGTCGCGCCGCCTTCGGCTGGCTGGACATCTTTGACAGGGATATGCAGCATCGTGCCGTCGAGCGCCTCGATCTCAAGTGCCGGACAGTCTTCGCCCCGCAAAAATCTCAAAGCGGCCAACGCCCCGGCCGCCGCACAAGCCCCCGTCGTATAGCCGCCGCGAAGAGGTTTGGACAAACCGATCCGCCTCCCTTTCACTCGAAAATTGCTATGATGGAAAATCGCCGCTTATAATGTTGCCTTCCTCTCAGAGGGAGGGGAAACGCGAAGTGGTGGTGGGAGTGGCGAAGGTAGGACGTAAATCTTCCATCGATTGTGCAGTCGAAGAAAAAATCACGCTCCACCTTCGACTGCACAATCGTGCTAAAACAAAATTCCTACCTTCGCCACTCCTTCAGTCAGCCATCCGGCTGCCAGATCCCTCTGAGAGGGAGCCTTCTGTATGAGCCATACTCGGCAGCAGAAAGCTCTTTATTAGCACATTCGTCACAAATGACTTTTCTTCTTTTTCACTCCGTCAGCTGCCGATTCAGGAAGTCTCTGCCGAAAACGGTCAAGGTATAATACAGCCCAATGAGGAACGGAATATACTCCGCAATCAATCTCCAGCACACGGCGATGATGCCGACCGTGCCGGCCGGGACGGTATTGCTGAACAGCAGCACGAAGCCGCCTTCGGCAACGCCGCTGCCACCCGGCGTCGGCATGAAATACAGCAACATGTTGAGGAAGATCATGCGCCCCATGACGCTGTACCAGTCCGCATCGTAAACGCCGAGACCAAGCAGCAGGCACGGCACAATGGCGTAAATGCAGAGCAGGTTCAGCCCCGACTCGAAGAACACAAGCAGCATGGCCCGCGGCGATTTCAGCAGCAGCGAAATCGCGCTCTTCGTATCTCGGTAAAATGCGATGATCTTGCGGCCTTTCTGGTTCGAGAATTTCCGCGTGAGCCAGATGACGAAATAATCAAGGAAGCCGCGCCGCGCGCCCCAGACGATGAACAGGATGCCGAAGAACGCCGCAAGCGTGATCGCCATGAGGACTTCATTCGAAATGCCCGGCACGATGCCCTTGTCATGCAGGAGAATCAGCGGCATGCAGCACGCAAGGAAGAAAATCGAGAGCAGCGTCCGCACGATGACGAGCACGGCGGCCTTGCCCGTCGGCACGCCCGCATGGCGCAAAAACATGAGCTGTGCGACCGCGCCGCCCGTCGCGCCCGGCGTCAAGAGAGCGAGGAAATAGTTGCCGAAAATGACCTGCACCGCCTCATAGAGCGTGATGCTTTCATTTGAAATCTTCACGAGGTGCATGAGGCGGCTGCCATCAAAGAACAGCCCGAGTCCGACGGCGAAAATGGCCAGTGCAATTGACCACCATTTGAATTCGCCGAGGTTTTTGAGTGTGTTGATATCGACCGTCGAATAGATGACGACGCCCGAAATGATCAGCACGAGACTGATAAGGAGCACGAAGCGCTTATAAAATTTGTTCATAACGCAAAGCTCCCCCTCTCTGGCTCGTCACTGCACGTTCTCCTCATGGCTGGCATAGGCATTGTGGTTGTGGATGGATTCAAAGTTCTCACATTCGACGGAAAACCATGCGATGCCATCGAGCTTTCGCAACGCGAGCACGTTGTCGCGCAAGATGTCTTCAACGAACTTCGGATTGTCATAAGCCGCTTCCGTCACATATTTCTCGTCGGCGCGCTTGAGCAAAGGATAGATGGGCGATGAACCCTGCGCCTCGACAAGCGATGCGAGGTCTTCAATCAGGATGCAGTCATGGCCTGGCGCAAAGCGCACGCGCACGCGGCAAATCGAACGCTGGTTGTGCGCGCCATAATCCGAAATCTCCTTGCTGCACGGGCAGAGCGACGTGAATGGCACATCGACACCGAGCGTAAAGACGAGCGGCTCCCCTGCTTGCTTGCGGCCGACAAAGCGGCAGTCGTAATCGAGCAGCGACATGCGACCGCTGACGGGCGCTTTCTTTTCGACGAAATATTTGAACGCGAGCTCGACATCGGCCGCCTGCGCGTCAAGACGTCGAAGTGCGTCTTCGAGCATCGTATCCATTTCGGGCTCCGCAAGCGGCTTCTGGCTCCACGGCGTCAGGATTTCGAGAAAGCGCGACATGTGCGTGCCCTTGTATTTCTCCGGCAGCTCGACCGTAAACTGGATGCGCGCAAGCACGGACTGAAAGCCGCCGTCCTTTGTCTTGATCAGGAATGGCAGGTGCGCGTCACGGATGCCGACATGCTGGATGGCGATGCCGCGCGCGTCGACCTGATTCTGGACGTCGCGCATCAGATGTCCCTCGTCTCGTACTCGATGGGGTCTTCGTATCCTGCTTCTTTGAAGCCCTGCAGGCGCAGCTTGCAGCTGTCGCAGACGCCACAGGCCTTCTCGCCGCCATTGTAGCAGCTGTGCGTAAACTTATATGGCGCGCCGAGTTTCATGCCGAGCTTGACGATGTCGGCTTTCGAAAGCGTCTGGAGCGGCGTTTCAATCGTGATGGTTTTGCCCTTGACGGCCGTTGCTGTCGTCGCATAGTTCGCGAGCTCCTGAAAGCGCGAGATGAACTCGGGACGGCAGTCGGGGTAGCCCGAATAATCGACAGAATTGACACCGATGTAGACATGGCTCGCGCCAAGCACTTCGGCATAGCCCATCGCATAGGACAGGAAAATCATGTTGCGCGCGGGCACATACGTATCCGGCACTTCCGTACGATTGACGTCGCCTTCGGGCACGTCGATGTTCTTGTCCGTCAGCGCCGAGCCGCCGATGGCGTCCATGTTCGTCTCGATAATCAGATGGCGCTTGACGCCATAAAACTCTGCAATCTTCTTCGCGCCCTCGAGCTCGATGCTGTGACGCTGGTGGTAGTTGAAGCTGATTGGATAGATGTCATAACCCTTGCTCTTGGCGACAGCCATGCAGGTGCAGGAATCGAGCCCGCCAGACAGCAGGACGACGGCTTTTTCTTTTTGTTCCATGAATATATTTCCCTCTTTTATTCTTCGTGATGATGGTCGTGGCAGACGTGCGGCTGCTCGGCGGCGCGGATGGCGTCGATGGCGGCTTTTGCATCGTCGGCACCATAAATGGCACTGCCCGCCACGAGGACATTAGCGCCCGCGGACGTCACGAGCGCGGCCGTCTCGGGATTGATGCCGCCATCGACTTCGATGTCGCAGTCATAGCCGAGGTCGTGAATTTCATGCGAGAGCATGTGGATCTTGTCGAGCGTCGAAGGAATGAACTCCTGCCCGCCAAAGCCCGGATTGACCGTCATGATGAGCACCATGTCGACATCCTGCACGAGCTCCTCAATCATCGCGAGCGACGTGCCCGGGTCGATGGCGATGCCAGCTTTGCAGCCCGCTTCATTGATTTCCTGAATCAGACGGTGCGGATGCTTTGCAGCCTCGACATGGAACGTGATGATGTCAGCACCAGCCTCGGCAAACGCCTGGACCTGCGTCTCAGGATGCTCGACCATCAGATGTACGTCGAACGTGGCCTTCGTGGTCTTGCGCAGCGACTTCACGACGGGCGAACCAATCGTGATGTTTGGGACGAAGGTTCCGTCCATGACATCGATATGGATATAGTCCGCACCGGCATCGACGACGCGCCGGACTTCATCACCGAGCTTGCTGAAATCAGCGGAAAGGATGGAAGGGGCAATCTTGATCATATAGTAGACCTTCTTTCGTTACAGCTTTATCTCAATACTTCTTCTGGTTATCATGAATCTCTTCGAGAATCGAAAGGTATGCGTCATACCGCTCCTGCGGGATGTTCCCTGCCGCAACGGCCTCTTTGACGGCGCAGTCGGGTTCGTGGCTATGTGAGCACGGCGAAAAGCGGCAGTGGCCAAGGTACGGGCGGAACTCTGGGAAATACGACGGCAGCAGCTGCTCGTCAATCCCATCGAGCTCCATCGAGGAAAACCCAGGCGTATCGACGATATAGCCGCCCGCGAACGGCAGGAGCTCCGCAACGCGCGTCGTATGGCGGCCGCGCTTGATCTTCTCGCTGACATGGCCTGTCTGGAGCGAAAGGCCGGGCTCGATAGCGTTGAGGAGCGACGACTTGCCGACACCCGACGGCCCCGCAAAGCACGTGATATGATTCGCGAGCTCGCGCCGCAACGCATCGACGCCCGCGCCCGTCTGCGCTGAAACATGGAGGACTTGGTAGCCCGCAGCTTCCGAGACTTTGAAAGACTCCTCGGCCGCTGGCGGCAGGTCGCTCTTGTTGACGCAGACGAGGATGCGCGCGAGCCCCGACCACTCGGCCAGCACGAGAAAGCGCGAGACGAGCAGCGGATGCGGGTCAGGCTGCGCCGCCGCAAATGTCAGCACGACCTGGTCGACATTGGCGACGAGCGGCCGCCGCATGAGGCTTTCGCGCGGCAGCAGCCGCTCGACAACACCCGTCCCGTCTGGCAGAAGCCTCACGTCGACAAGGTCGCCCGGATACACCCCCTGCCGCTTCTTGAACTTTCCGCGGAGCTTGCAAGTGACGAGAGCACCCTCCGTCTCTACGTAGAAGAAACTGTTATACGCTTTGATGACACGGCCTTGTGGCATACCATCGTCCTTTCTCTCGAAACGTCACTTCGTCTTTGTCGTCTCGTTCTTCTTTGGCGGCTCTTGCTTTTCGGAGGTCTTTGTCTTTTCCTGCGTCTTCGTCTGCGACGATGCTTCGGCAATCACGAGGTCGACGCTTGTTCCCGCTTCGACTTCGCTGCCACCCGCCACGGACTGGCTGATGACGGTGCCGGCCGCCTGGCTGCTCTGCTGTTTCGTAACGCTGCCGACAGAAAGGCCGCGAGCAGTCAGAGCGTTCTGTGCATTTTCGAATGTCGCGCCCGTCACAGTCGGCACGGAGACTTTCTTTGTCTTCGGGCCCTTGCTGACGATGATGTCAACTTCCTGGCCCTTGCTGATCTTGCTGCCAGCCTTCGGGTCCTGCGAAATGACCGTGCCCGCTTCCTCGTCGGAATTCTTCTCATAGACGGTGCCGAGCTTCAGCCCCATCTTCTGGAGCTTCGCCTCTGCTTCCGACTTCGAGAGTCCTTGCAGATCGGGCATCGTGAGCTCTTCACCGCCCTTGCTGACATAGATCGTGACGAGGCGTTCCTCCTTGACTTTCGAGCCCGCTTCCGGCGTCTGCGAGACGACCTGTCCCGGCGGCACGTCGGCGCTGTACGTCTCCGCGACATTGACGCGGAGCTTCTTGTCTTCGAGGATCTGGCGCGCCAGCGTCATCTGCTTTCCGACAACATCCGGCACGACAACTTCATTCGTGCTCCAGAACTTGCCAAACGACAGGAACGCGCCGACGCCGAAACCGAGAATCAGCACGAGCACGAGGCCGAAAATGAACTTCTTCGAGCGGAAAAATGACGTCTTCTCCGGCTCGGGCTCATAGCCCTGCGGCTCATACTGCGGCTGGTACGCGGGCTGCGGGGCCCTGCGAGACGGGATGCCGCCTGGAGCCGCAGCGCCGACACGCGGCAAGACCTGCGTCGCATACGGGTCGGGTGCTGCGGCAGGCGCGCTGCCATTCATCATGGCTTTCGCCTGCTCGACTTCGTGCACGACCTCTTCGCTCGACGGCCGCATGGCCGGGTCTTTTGCCATCATGCGCGAGACGAGCGCCTCGACGACGGGCGGGATGTCCGGGTCGATGCGGCGCACGGGCGTCGGCTCGTCCTGCAGGTGCTTCATGGCGATGGAGACAGGGTTTTCGCCCGTGAATGGCAGTTCGCCCGTCAGCATTTCATAGAGCACGACGCCGAGCGAATAGACGTCGGACTTCGGCGTGATCATCGTGCCCTTCGCCTGCTCGGGCGAGAAGTAATGCACGGAGCCGATGACGTTGCCGCTGTAGGTCATCGTCGATTCCGTCACGGCGCGCGCGATGCCAAAGTCCGCCACTTTCGCCGTCTGGCCATTCATCATGAGAATGTTGTGCGGCTTGATGTCGCAGTGCACGAGGCCATTTGCATGCGCGTGCGCGAGCGCCTCGGCGATTTCACCCGTGATCGTCAGCGCTTCTTCTGGCGCGAGGTGGCCGCGCTGCTGGATGAGCTCCTTGAGCGTGCGGCCCGGCACGTACTCCATGACGATATAGTGGTCATCCCCTGAGGCGCCGACGTCATAGATGTTGACGATGTTCGGATGGGAGAGGCGGGCCGCCGCCTGCGCTTCCCGATGGAACTTTTCGATAAATTCTTCATCGCTTTGGAACTGCGCGTGCAGAATCTTCACGGCCACGGGGCGGTCGAGCAAGCGGTCCTGCGCTTTGTAGACGTCGGCCATCCCGCCGCCGCCGACCCGTTCCAGCAGCTCATAGCGCTGATCCAGAACACGGTTCGTCATATAGGTCTCCCCCATTCATTCCCTTTCCATTTCTCATTCCATGCTGAGCACGATCTTGCGGGCGATTGGCGCGGCTTCAATGCCGCCACCGCCGCTGTTTTCCACGATGATGGCAAAGGCGATCTTGCGCCCGCCGACGTCGGCCGAGCCGATGAACCATGCATGGTCCTTGCCCTGCGCGTTCTCGGCCGTACCCGTCTTGCCCGTCACGCGGATGCCGCTCACGCGGGCGGCCGTTCCCGTGCCCTGCGTGACGACTTTCTCCATATATGAATCAATCAATGCGGCGCGCTCCGGCGTCGTCGCATCAAACCATTTTTTCGTAGTGCCTTCTCGCACCGTGAGGCCGCTTGGCGTCACGACAGACTGGACAATATACGGCTCCATGACCGTGCCATGATTCGCAAACGCGGACGCGAGGAGCGCCATTTCCATCGGCGTCACGAGGAGCGAGCTCTGGCCGATGCCGACCTGCGCCATGTCGCCTTGTCCGAGGCTTTTGAAATCGGGCAGGTGCGCCGACTCGCTCGCGAGGTCGCCCGTGAGCTCCTTCGTGAAGCCGAAGCGCTCGAACGCCGTGCCGAGCTTCTTGCCGCCAAGACGCATGGCCAGCGTGCCGAATGTCACGTTGCATGATTCCGTGATGGCCTTTTCGAGGTTCACTTTGCCGTGTACCTCGCCGTGGCTCTCACGGATCGTCTGGCCGCCGCCGACATCGAGCTGGCCGTCGCAGTCAAAGATTTCCGTTTCATCCGTCACGCCCTCGGCGAGCGCGGCGTCCGCCATCATCGGCTTGATGGTCGAGCCCGGCGGATACATGCCATAGAGCACACGGTTGAGAAGTGCACCGTCGGCCTGCTGGCTCAGGCTGTCCCAGTTCGCTTCGACGCTCGCGGGGTCATACGACGGACAGCTCACCATCGCGAGCACGGCGCCTGTCGTCGCATCGAGCACGACGGCCGCGCCGCGGCGTCCGGCAAATGCATCATAGGCGGCCTGCTGGACATCGGCGTTAATCGTCAGATGGACGTCATTGCCGCGGTCGGCCTGCAAGAGTTCCGATACGGGCCCGAGGCGGTTCATTTCCTCCGTGCGGCCGAGCAGGTCCTGATTCGCCCGCCCTTCGATGCCAGCACTGCCAATGCGCTCGCCGATATATCCCGTGACGGGCGCAAGCGCCGCGCCCATCGGGTACGTGCGTTCGCCCGGCGCCGTGCTCTGCGCGAGCGCGCGCCCTTTCGCATCGAGGATCGAGCCACGCTGGACTTCGGCCTCGGCCTGCGCACTGCGCTGGTTCAAAGGATGATGCGCGAGCTTTTCGGCACCGAATGTCTGGAGGTACGCGATGTAGAGCCCGAGCACCAGGAGCAGCGCGAGCAGACAGCTTGCGGTATGCAGCACGAAGCGCTTTGTCGCGCGTTCCTTTTCATGGGATGTCTTCTGCATCATGCGGCCGCCTCCTTTCGCGAGAGGACGGCGAGAATTCCAAGCAGGATGAAGCCCGAGACCGATGATGAAGGCCTGCAGCAGGAACACGACGCTTGCGCCGGCCGCGAGCAGGATGCGCTCGACACTCGTGCAGGCAAGCGCTGTGCGGATGCCGACGATGAAGAACACGCCATAGGCCACGACGAGCGTCAAAGCGCCGATGAGGCCGAGCTCCTCCGCGACGGCCGCGAAAATGAAGTCCGTATGGACCTCTGGAATCAGGCCCGGATGTCCATGCGCGAAACCCGTGCCCCAGACGCCGCCCGAACCAAACGCGAACAGCGACTGCACGACCTGATAGGCCATGCCATTCGGGTCGGCCCAGGGATTCCACCAGATGTCAAAGCGCACGCGCACATGGCCGAACATCGCATAGCTTGCGGCGGCCGCGAGGCCGAAGACCGCGAGCGCGATGACGACATACGAGCGGCTGCCCGTCGCCATGTACGTCATGAAGATCGCAATGCCGAAGAACAACAGCGCCGAACCGAGGTCGCGCGCCACGACGAACATCAGGATCGCCATGCCCCAGATGCAGAGCAGCGGCGCGATGAAGCGGAGCGGCGGCAGGCGGAAAAAGCCGAGCCAGCGCCGCGTCTTCGTCAGCACGTCCTGATGGTCAGAGAGATACGCCGAGAGGAACAGCACCAAAAGGATTTTCGAAAACTCCGACGGCTGCACCTGCACAGGCCCGAGCACGAGCCAGTTGCGGCTGCCGCCGATCTCCGTGCCGAACACGAGCGGCAGAGCCAAGAGCACAAGGCACGCAAGCCCCAGAATGTACTGGTACGATGTGAGCCCCACAATCTGGCGGCCGAGGCGCAGCATGATGAGAAAGACCGCCATGCCGATGAGCAGCCAGCGGAGCTGCGGAATCAAAAGCGAAGGTTTCAGCCGCGCAATCTCGATGACGCCAACGCTCGCAAAGAACAAGGAAAGCGGCAGCAGCCATGGCGAAAGCCTTGCGCGCAGCACGACGGACTGCAGCAGCACCGCCACGATGGTGACAGCCGCGAGCCATGGCAAAGCGAGGAAATCAAATGTTTCGGGCTTTCGGAGATACAGCACGCCGAGGCCGAACAGGACGAGGAACAGCGACAGCCCCAGAAGCCCCCAGCTCATCCGCGCCGCGGGAAACGGCTTCTGCGCCTCATGTTTCCGATGCGTCATGACAGCATCACCACCACAGCCGTGATGTTGTCGCGCCCGCCCGCGTCATTCGCGGCCGTGCCGAGCGCATAGGCGGGGTCCTTCGGATGCTCCAAAAGGATGCGGGCGATATCCGCGTCCTCGACCATGTTCGTCAGGCCATCTGTCGCAAGCAGCAGCGTATCGCCTTTCTGCAGCGCGAGGCGGCCCGTATCGACTTCGACGTCCGGCTCGACGCCGACGGCGCGCGTCAGCACATTCTTCCGCGGGTGCTTTCGCGCCTCAGCCTCCGTGATCGAGCCACTTTCGACAAGCCCCTCGACATACGAATGGTCGCGCGTGATCTGGCGGAGCTCGCCGCCGCGCAGGAGGTACATGCGGCTGTCGCCGACATGCGCCCAGACCGCTTCGCCGCCCGCATTTCCATCCACGCCGGCATCAGCATACGACACGAGCGTCGCCGTCGTCCCCATGCCCTCGCAGGCCGGATATTTCTCGGCCTCGGCGAGAATCTTTTCATTCGCGAGCGCCACGGCCTGCCGCAGGGCTTCCTCGCCCCAGGGCCGCGGCGCCTGCTCCAAAGACTCGCGCACAGTCTGCACGAGAAGCGAACTTGCGACCTCGCCGGCCGCGCGGCCGCCCATGCCATCTGCCACGACGGCCACGCCAGGCGCGAAGCAGAGCGCGCTGTCCTCATTCGTCGGGCGCACGCGTCCGACATCCGTATAGGCAAAGCTTTCTGCCACCGTCTTCACCTCTCAAACTCGAATGCGACAAAACCGATGCGGATGACATCGCCCGGCGTCAGATACGTGCTGCCGTCAAGCTCCTCGTCATTGACATACGTATGATTGCGGCTGCCGAGGTCTTCGACCACGTACTGATTGCCATGCTGGTAGATGCGCGCATGATGATGCGACACAAACGCATCGGGAATCGCAATGTCATTGTCCTCGCCGCGCCCGATCGTGATTTCCTCGGAAAACGCAAACCGCCGCCCCGCGAGGCCCGAAGACTCCCGCGCGTCGACGACGGTCAGCACGGCCTCATGCGCCTCGGCCTGCACGGTGCGGAGTTCTTTGACTTCGCGCCGCACATCGCTCTGCACGACCCGCACGAGACGATAGAGGACTTTTAAGAGCACGAGCAGCATCCCATACTGGAACACGACGCTCAGTGCCTTGAAAAAGAAAGCTGTCGATGGCATCAAATCACCTCGTAAAGCAGCACCGTGCTGCCGATCTGGATTTCGTCGCCGGGCGCGAGACAAGCATGGAGCACGGGCTTTCCATTGACGAACGTGCCATTCGTGCTCTCGGCATCATGCAGGAAATGGCGATGGCGCTCATACGTCACATAGGCATGCATGCGCGAGGCGTTCGGGTCCATCAGGATGAAGTCATTCTTGTCGAGGCGGCCGATATAGACCTGCTTCTCGCCAATCGCAAGATACGAATCCTTGTCCACGCCATTGACGGCCGTCAGCGACGCAAGCTCGTACGTGCGCGGCAGATTCAGCGGCCGGCTCATGTCGAACGACGAGCGCTCGAGCACGATCGTATGCGAAGGCGCGTCGTCCGCCGCTTCCTCCTCGGGTGCCGCGTCCTGAAAGCTCGACTGCACCTCGAGCACGCCCTTGCCGCTGCCCTGCTTCTTCATTTCAAGTGTAAGCTCGCCGTCCATGAAGCAGTCCTCGGCAATGACCTGCCGCTCGATGGTGGCATGGAGCTCGTCGAGCACGCGCTGGCAGCAGAGGCGTTCATAATCCTCGGCGCCGAGTTCGAGCGTATACACGTTCGGGACGACATGGCCCTCCGCGGCCTTCTTCCGCCGCCGCACGAGCTCGCGCGTCAGCGCCTTGCCGAGCTCGACCGGCTCGAGATGGCTCGAAAAACGTCGGTTGAAGAATCCCTCGATATGATCTTCGAGGAACGATTCCCATTTTGCCATGCCCATAAAAGCATCTCCCAATGATATGCTGAAATTTCAAACAGGAATTTACGTCCCCTATTATAGCAGACTTTTCCGCCCGCGTCATTTTTCCTCGTCTTTGTTGGAATCCAGATGCCGGTTGCGCAGCTGCCCACAGGCCGCGTTAATGTCCGTGCCCATCTCGCGGCGCACGGTCACGGCGATGTGGCGATCAGCGAGCGCTTTCTCGAATGCATCGATGCGCTGCTGCGACGGCCGCAGCAGATGGCGCTCGACCACGGGGTTGATCGGGATGAGGTTCACGCTCGCGAGCTGGCCATGCAAGAGCTTTGCAAGCTCGGCCGCGTGCTGCTCGCTGTCATTGACGCCGTCAATCAGGATGTATTCATACGTCACGCGGCGCTTCGTCTTGTCGCCATACGCCTTGCCCGCCGCGATGACATCCGCCATCGGATATTTGTGGTTGATCGGC